>CAMDEA010000072.1 GCA_945893045.1 Planctomyces sp. SH-PL62 | reverse complement strand
GGCATGTCGATCGCCGGCATCCGCCAAGTGACCGGCAGCGACGAACCGGCCGTGAAGGCGAACTTCAGCTCGCGCGAGATCTCGACCATCTCTTTGGCCCACTCCCATTTCCACGACAGATGCTTGTCGTTGAAGACCGGGACCGCGCGGCCGTCCTGGCGAAAGACGTCCGTCACCTGCTTGAAGAACTCGTAGCGCGGATATTTCGTTTGAGCGAACTCGCTCTTCGGGTAGTTGCCGTGCTCGCCGATGATCAGCACGGCATCGACCGCCAGTTTGTCGCCGCCGCACCGTAGCGTCTCGGCGATCGTCGGATAGATCGGGAAGCCAAACTCTTCGGAGCGTTTGCGGCTCAGGTCGCCCTCCGGCTTCTGATCGACATACGCTGCGACCACATCCAGCGGCGGCCGATGCCAGCGGCCATTGATCGGATAGCCGACGAGGAATCGCTCCGCCATGTGCCAGGCATGCGACCTGTAGCGCCACTCGGTGGTGACGACTGCCAGGCGTTTGCGTTTGCTCGGCGCAGTCTCGGATGTCAACGCAGGCGGTCCAAGGATAAGTCCGGCACCCACCGTGCCAAGAAACGATCGTCGTGTAAGCATGATTGTTTCCTCCAGTTTTCCAGACACTCACGAACTCCAGGCCCAACGGGAGCGAAGACTTATCCGGACGGAATGAATTTCGCGACCCCTGCCGCTCTTCGTCCGTGAAGTCCGACGGCAATCGCCCGCTACACTTCGCGGCCAGTTGCGTCCCACTTCCTTCGTGATTCGGGAGTTGCCACTATGCGTGCGAACCGTCGAACATTCCTGGCCGCCGGTTTGGGAATGGGCCTGCTGACGAACTTGGAGAACACCTTGACCGCTTACGATCAGACGGTTGGCTTCGATCCGACCAACCTCACCAAAGCCAATGTGCCGACACCGGCGTTGTTGTTGGATCTCGACCTGTTCGAGTCCAACGTGCAGAAGATGGCCGAGCATTGCCGGCGTTCCAACCGAGGCTTTCGGCCGCACGCCAAGACGCACAAGTGTCCGGAGATTGCCAAGCGGCAGATGGCGGCGGGAGCGCTCGGCATTTGCGCGGCCACGGTCCCCGAAGCCGAAGCGCTGGTCGCGGCCGGCATCACCGGTGTGCTGCTGACGTCGCCCATCGTCGAGCCAGCGAAGATCGCACGCATGGTGTCGCTGATTCAACAGGGCAGGGGGGTGATGCTGTCGGTCGGTCATCCGCGCGAAGTCGAGTTGCTTTCTGCTGCCGCGAACACGGCGGGAATCAACGTGGATGTGCTGGTCGATGTCGACATCGGAGATCGCCGCACAGGCATCATGCCTGGCCAGCCCGCCGTGGAGTTGGCTCAGTTCATCGCGAAACACAAGCGGTTGCACATTCGCGGAGTGCAGTCCTACGCCGGTCACGCTTCGCATGTCGTCGGCTTCGAGGCCCGCGACAAGGTTTCGCGCGACGCGATGGGGAAGTCGGTCGAGTCACGCGATCTGCTCCACAAAGCGGGCTTCGATGCCGGCATTCTCTCCGGAGGGAGCACCGGCACCTACAACATCGACAGCACCATCCAGGGCGTCACCGAATTGCAAGTCGGCTCGTACGTGTTCATGGACATCGACTATCGCCGCATCGGTGGGCAATCGAGCGGTGAGAACTACGCCGACTTCCAGCACAGCCTGACTGTGCTGGCGACCGTCGTGAATGCGACACATGCCGATCGAGTCTCCGTCGATGCCGGGACCAAAGCACTCGATACGACGACCTCTCACAAGCCGGAAGCGAAAGGCTGGCCGGGGCTGACCTACAACCGCGGCGGCGACGAGTTCGGCATCCTGACGCTCGAACCCGGCACCAAGCTGCCGCAGATCGGTGAGCGGATCGAGTTTCTCGTCCCGCACTGCGATCCGAATGTGAATTTGTACGACCGCATTTACGCAACGCGCGGCGAAAAAGTGGAAGCGATCTGGCCGATCGCCGCACGACGTGAAACGGGCAAGTTCTGAGTCATTCACGCTCCACTTCATTCGCGCGGCCAATTGCCGCGCGAATGAAATGGGGCGCGAATGGAGGCAGGCAGAGATGGAGCGTTGTTAGGAGTCTTCTCATGTGTTCCATGCGTGTGACGGTCGCGATCGTGGTGATGTCATGGTTCGTCCAGTCATTGAACGCCGCACCTCCGCCAGCGGCGAAGCCGGAGATCACCGCCACGTTCTCCATCATCGCGGTTGATCCGGAGAACCACATTTGCGGTGCTGCGGTCGCCAGCAAGTATCTGGCGGTCGGCAAGGTAGTCCCCTACGTCCGCGCGGATGTCGGAGCGTTTTGTACTCAGCATCATCACGTTCCGAAGTGGGGCGAGCCGGCTCTCGATCTATTGCAACAAGGGAAGCGGCCGGAGGCGGTGCTGTTTGAGTTGCTCAAGGAGGACAAGGATTCCGAACTCCGGCAGTTGGCGATCATCGACATGCAAGGCCGAGCGGCCGTTCACAATCCCACCGAAGCGCCCGCCGGCAGCCGCTATTGGGGAGCGATGACCGGCCGGTTCTACTGCTGCCAAGGGAACACGTTGACGGGGCGTGAAGTCGTGGTCGCGATGTCGCGAGCCTACGAAGAGACGTCCGGCAGTTTGGCCGACCGATTGCTGGCCGCTCTGATCGCCGCTGACTGCGCGGGAGGCGATCATCGTGGACGGCTCGCGGCGGGAATGCGCGTCGCGAAGAAAGGGGTCGAGGGGGATTGGCTCTCGCTGCACGTCGACAAGAGCGACGACGCGGTCGTTGAGCTCGCCAGGAAATACGCCGAGCTGAAGCATGATGCCAAAGGGAATTGGTCCGGCGGCAAGCTCCCGTTTCAACATCCGTGTCCGGATCGGCCAAAGCTTTCCTCCCCGATGAGCCTCCCGCCAAAGTAACCCGAAGCGTCAGCGAGGGCGAATGCTCCGAAAGACGCTGATTCTGACACCGGTGCGTTGTGAAGCGTTCACCCTCGCTGACGCTTCGGGTTAGTGTGAGCGTCTCTCCAAAATAGGAGTTTCCAATCATGTCGCCCGACAAGTTCTTCGCCATCAACACGCACGAACAACCTTGGGACGAACGCTTCAACGAGAAGATCGGCAAAGCGTTGTTCCGCAAGAATCTCTACACCGACCCAACTACCGGCGCGGAGATTCGTCTGGTGCGTTATCCCGCCGGCATCATCAACCCGCTGCACACGCACCCGTGTGGGCATGGCATGTATGTGCTCGAAGGGACGCTGGTGACCCACAACGGATTGTTCGGCCCCGGCACGTTCGTCTGGTTTCCAGAAGGGGAGGCCATGGAACACGGAGCCAGTGCGGAGGGGGACGTCACGGTCCTGTTTATCACCAACAAGAGCTTTCGGATTGATTACATCGATTAACTTCGCCGGGCCACCAATTCACCTCTCGAGAACATCATGAAACCGCTTTTGATTTTGGCCTGTTTGGCCGCGCTGTCTGGTTCAATGGCTTTCGGCGCGGAGCCGCTCACGATCAACGTCTGGCCGGGCAAGCCGCCGGGTGACACCAAGGAGCTGCCGCCGGAGGCCGATCTCACGAAGCCCGAAGATCGACTGATCGCCGGACGCCGCATCATCAAGCTCGGCAATGTTTCGACGCCGCAGTTGACCGTGTATCGCCCGGACAAGAACAAGGACACCGGCGCGGCGGTCGTGATTTGCCCGGGCGGCGGTCACAGCATTCTGGCCTATGACCTCGAAGGGACCGAAGTCGCCGAGTGGCTCAATGAAATCGGAGTCACCGGGATCGTCTTGAAGTACCGCGTGCCGGGCCGCGACCCGGAGAAACGCTGGTTTGCCGCCGTACAGGATGGGCAACGTGCGATGAGCCTCGTCCGCAGCAAAGCCTCGGAATGGGGACTCGATCCGAAGCGAATTGGGCTGTTGGGCTTCTCGGCCGGTGGACAAGTCGCGGGACTCGTTTCAGTTTTCGATCAGCGTCAGTACGAACCGCTGGACGATGTGGACAAGGTCTCCAGCCGGCCGGATTTTGCGGTGCTGATCTATCCGGGCCTCATGGACGAACGGGGCCAGGCGAAGCTGCGCGGGGAAGTGAAGATCACGAAGGACTCGCCGCCGATGTTCTTCGTTCACGCGTATGACGATGGGGTGAGCGTCTTCAACACGCTGCTGTTCGCCACCGAATTGAAGAAGGTCGGCGTCACGGCCGAAGTGCATGTCTATGCGACCGGCGGCCACGGCTACGGCCTGCGGCATGTCGATGGGCAACCAGTCACCGATTGGCCGAAGCCCTGCGAAGCGTGGTTGAAGACCATGAAGGTCATCAAGTAATTGCACATCACGATCGACTCTCCCTCAAACAGACGCCCCCACTGAGCTTGCCTCAGTGGTTCACGGGTTTCTGCGCTACGCGCGTGCAATTCGAGTGAAGCTCAGGTAGCGCAAAAACCCGCAAGCCACTGAGGCAAGCTCAGTGGGGGGAGCTTGAATCTGAACTATTGCAGCCGGGCTTTGCCGAAGTCTTCGGCCTGCACCTGGGCTTCGAAGTCGATGTTGCGGTAGGCGTAGAGTTCCAGCAGCGTCGTTTGGTCGAGCTTCTTCGGGTCCGCTCCGGCGATTTTCTCCGGCCAGCCATAGCAGCGGACGCAGATTGGCAGCTTGGTCTGCGAGTCGATGTAGATCATCGACTTGCGGTACTCCTTCTTCTCGTCCGGAGCGAACTCTGGTTTGGCGTACTCGATCACGAAGCATTGGCAATCGCGGTTGTCGATTTTCTGGTGTTCGAGCAGCTTCGCGGTGACGCCCGATTCGGCTTTCAGATCGGCTTGGCGGTGCTGCCGCGTAATCTTGGTCAGCTCCAGCAATCCGGCCTTCGTCACGGGATAACGCGAGTGCTTCATCGCGAGAGCCCCCGTTGGATTCAAAGAGAGAACGCCCAGCCGAGCCTCGATGCCGGTCAACATGCGGACCAGCATGTCGCCGTCGTTCTCTCCCTCGGCGTAAATGACTCGTTGGCCGGCGCTCTTGCCACCTTCCCATTTCATGAAGACTTTCATGGGCTGGTGGAACAGGCGGAGTTGGATGATTTGCAGTTCGGTCAGCGTGTCGCCGATCCGCTCTTGTTTGACGAATGTCGCCGCGTAGGCGGGGATTTTTTCGAGCTTGGCTTGAGCTTCGGCCAGGACTCGATCGCTTTCGGTCAGTGCCTCTTTGCCGGTGAGCGTGGGCGTATCGTTGGAACCGGCGGTCTTGGCTTCCGTGGCGGTCGTCGTATTGCCGGTGGAATCGACGCCGAAGTCCTGACCAAGTCCGGCGATCGTCTGCTGGCTATTGGGAGAAACCGGATCGGTCCCGGCGGTCGTCGGCTGAGCGTGGAAGTACAAGAAGCCCATCGCCACGGCGACGACGAGCGAGCCCAGCGCGTTGTGGCGGTGCGGCGAGTGCCGCATCCGGCGAGCGACGTGCGGAAGGTGGCGAACAGGTTTGGTCAGCCAATGAGACCGGCTGAAGAACCAAGAGAGGCGTTTCATGCGACGAACGGCCTTGCGTTCCGAGCGGACCGATGCGGAGCGAAGACCTCAGTCCTCTGAGATCGCCGAACCGACGAGACGCCGCGGTGTGCAGAGAGATGTGATGAATCCCAGAAACCCGCAGAGTCCGTCCGCGCGGGGCGCAGTTAGAAGATAGATCGGCGCATCGCCTGCGTTGCGGTGACGAGAAATACCGCTGTCCGGTGATCCGTCGCGACAAGTTTGCCGCGGATGTTGAGACGATTCGGCGTCCCATGATCGGTCCCCGCCGCCTGCGGGACCGGTGTGATCGTGAGACCTTGTCTTTGGTGCGAAAGCGTCTCGCATCCAATGCACAGCCAGCAATCTCTGCCGGTCATTCTGCGAGCGGCGACACACGCGACAAGAGGCCAATCAGAAAGCATCTGCGAATTGGCCGTGATTACTTCGGCTTGTCCGTTTTTTCCGACGGCTTGGCCGGCTTCTCGTCGAACTCCGGCACCAGTTCCAGCAAGACCTCGGTGTCTCGTGGCGGGACGCGATCGCTCCAGGCTTCCCACATCAAGTTCGTCTCCCCTTCGGAGGAGCTCTTCACCGCCAGGTCGAGCATCGCGGACGGGAAGTTCGCGACGCAGATCACATCGCCCCCTTCCGCCAGATACGTCTTCGTGCCGTTGGCCTCATCGACGTAGAAGCCGCTGCCGGCGAAGACCCACGGGGAATCGAGCTGCCGTGGCTGCGTCAGGTCGAAGAACTTCTTGATCGCCTTGCGGTACTTCTCGTCCTTGGACATCGCCAGAAACGAGTCCCGCTGCTTCTCGGACATGTGGCCGAACCAATACAGCTCTTTGTTTTTCTCGTCCCACTTCAGTTCCGAGTCCTCTTTCAGGTTGAGCCCCACGGGCTTTTCGTCGAACAGTTCGACGAAGAACCGTTTCGAGGAATTGCGGACCCACTTCTCGGCCGGCTCGCGATGCGGCTTGCCTTCCTTGTCGGTCCACTGGCAGAAAATGCGGATGCGTGTCCCCTTTGGCGGCGAATACTCCGGCTGAAACTTCACCGGCGCTCCCGTCTTCGCCCCTAACGCGAGCAGACCCGTGTGAACGACATACGCTTCGGAATCGAGCGACAGGATCGACTCGTGCTCTTTGGTCTGCTTCAGGCAGCAGAACATTTCGAGCACTCCCTCTCGCAGGCAGACTTTCGTTTTCAACAGCAGCCGCTTGCCGTCCACATCGAGCAACACCGTCCCCTGCTTATTGAGCGGCACCGGCTCTTTCGACTTCTTGGCGACTTTGGCCGGTTCCTCTGCGATCCCCAAACGGTCGGCCACGATCGCGGCTCCCGCCGCGGCGACCAGAGCGTTCAAAAACTCGCGTCGAGCAAACTCGGGGTCGGTGGTCACGGGCATGATGTTGTTCCTCGCGTCGTGTCGTTTCGTAGACCGGACGCCTACGTCCGGTCGCGGAGTATACCTGCTGAAGCCGCCACAAACCGGAAGGCCAGTCGGTCAAACTTCCGACAACTCCGGTCAAAGGCTCGCCAGTCACTCAGCGATTTGTGGGCGGCTGGCTCGCCAGTTGAATGAGCGCCTCGCGGACGCGCGCGATCTGTTCGGCAGTGACAGTCAGATACCGTTGCTGGCCACCGTCCACGATGTCGAATTGCGTGACGTCTTGAGCATCCACTCGGATGCGGCCGGCGGGTGACAGTCCGAAGTAGCCATGATCCGGGCGAACGGCGTACAGCACGGCGGTCAAATCCCACGTTTCGCGGTCATACGGCATCTTCTGATACAGCTCGTAAGCCTGCTTGAGCGGATGATGCTTCACGTAGCCGAAGTCTCGCTGGATGCTGGATGCCGGATACTTGATCGCGACGCCGATCTCGAACCCGCTGGTGACGAGCGGCGTCGGCCATTCGGTGAAGACCCGCTGAGCCGAAGGGGAGTCGATCCAGACGTTGTATTCCTTCACCCGGTTCTTCTCGCTGAACATGCCGGCCATCATCGACAGCAGCCGCACTTTGCGAATCACCAACTCTTTGCCAGTCAGCGGCGAGTGCTGATCGGCCGGCGAGTCCAACAGCCGCAAGATGTTTGTCGAGAAGCCGACGACGACCAGCACTGCCGAACGATCCGGCTGCGCGGCGAGTGTCTGCCGCAGCAAGCCGACCGCTTCGGGAGCGTCTTTGCCGGTTTTGAGCTTGTGCGGGTATCGAGGTTGGCCGTTGTCGGTGGCTTTGACGGTGTCGGTCAGATAGCGGCTGTCTTCCGGAGTCTTGCCTTTGCGGACAACTCCCAGCGGAATGTTGCCGCGTCCGTAGAACGTGTTGACCAGATCGACGAACGGGGCGGCGAGGTCGTTGTCTTTGCTGAGCGTGACCGCCAGCAACTCGCATTCGCCGCGACTCTGCAAAGCGTGGATGACTCCCAGCGCGAGGGCGTCGTCGATGTCATTGCCCATGTCGGTGTCGAAAATCAGCTTGACCGGCCGAGCGGGCGTTTCGTCGGCCGAAACTGGCCCGGCGAAGGACGCGATCACGAGTAACAAAATCACGAGACGTCGAACGCTGGATTGCGCGGGCATGTGGAAACTCCTGAGCCGTGGTTGCCAAGGCGAGGCATTTCAACAAGTGCCGGCGCAACAAAAAACCCCCACCGCCCGAAGGCGGTGAGGGTCGGGAGAGAGAGTCCCTCTGAATTGTTGTCGGTCCGCCGGTGAGAGTGTTCGGCGGCATCAAGAGAAAAGGAGCAGGCAGTTGTTGCAGGTGGATTAGCGGTCTTCGTCGATGGCTGGTGTGCCGGTGATGTCGAATTGGCTGTCGCATAAGTCGCGGTCGTCGAAGAAACGTGACCCGGACATGCAGGACTTCGAGGTCTTGAGGCCGGAGTAGGTGTAGCTCTGGTTGATGCCACCGATGGCGGCGGCGACGTCCTCAAGTTCTTCGCTGACTGCTTGGCGGACTTCGGCCAGTCCGACGATCAGGCCGAGCACCACGATGGTCGCGACCAGGATCAACTCGGCGGAAACCACAAAACCATTTTCGTCGTTGAACAAGTTCTTCATGATTCTCTCTCCCCTTTGGCTTGAAGTAGTGAGCGACGCCGGTTGTTTGTTGTGTTTGTTGTTGTTTGGCGTCGTTGACGAGAGAGGTGTTAAGCGATCTGAATGCCAAACAATCTTTACACATCGAAAACTTGACGCTCACGTACACAAATCGAAGCGCAAGTCGTTGGCAGTCATTCGGAAAAGAATGTGCGAAGAATTCCGCAACTTGGTGGCGACTTCAAAAGCGACTCCGAAGACCCACGTTGCCGAGAATCAACGTCATTCCAGCCTTCTTGCTGCAAGTCGTTGAAACGACTCAGCGCACCGCGTGTCGGCAACAGCGAGGCGAATCGGCATCATCCAGCTTTGCATCGTGGTTCGGCTCGCTACGATGCCCCGCCTTTTCTCGTTTCCCCATTTGAGAGCCTCTCATGGACTCCGACTCCGCCGCGGATCACATCTTCCATTCTCAGTCCGCCTCGCAGGCATTGCTGCAAGCGATGCGCGAACTGGCCGAGGCCAGCGAGCGGTCGTTCAAAGACCTCGAAGGGATCACGCTGGGAGCGGCGTTCGATCTGGCCGTCGAAACGCATGGCGACGAACTACCACAGTTCTGGGTGATCTGGAACGAGTGGAACCTCGCTCTCGAAGAACCTCCCGCCGAGATGGGTGACCTGTGACGTGGGGCAGGTTTTCAACCTGCCCGGCTGAGCCGACATCAGGGCAGGTTGAAAACCTGCCCCACGAGACTCGCGGCGACCTTGGCTGCGGATTCATCACCGGTGATTGGCAGCGGGCGGCATTCTTCGAGATTCCGGAACCAGGTGTGCTGCCGCTTCGCGAACTGGCGCGTGCGCGTCTGAATCAACTCGATGGTTTCGGCGAGTGATCGCTCACCGCGCAGGTGTTCGATCAGCTCTTTGTAGCCGAGAGCCTGCCCCGCGGTTTGGCTGAGCGGTTGCGGTTCCGCGAGCAGCGACCGCACTTCGTCGAGCCAACCGGCGGCGAGCATCTGCTCGACACGAGCGTTGATGCGGTCATAAAGCCATGCACGCGGCGGAGAGAGCCAGACGACGTTCGTCGGTCGCTGGTCGGGAGCGAGTGGCTCTTCGCGATGCTGTGCGGACATTGGCTGGCCCGTGAGTTCGATGACTTCAAGAGCTCGCACGACACGCCGGAGATCGTGCGGATGCACGCGAGCAGACGTGACTGAATCGAGTCGTTGCAATCGGCGATGCAGGGATTCGACACCATCGCTGGTCGCTTCGGCTTCCAGCCGCTGCCGGAGTTCGTGGTTCGCGGGAGGGCCGGCAAAAACGCCTCGCAGTAGGCTGCGCAGATACAACCCAGTGCCGCCGACGAACAGCGGCGTCCCACCACGAGCGACAATGTCACGACAGACAGACTCCGCCGCGACGAGGTATTCGGCGACGCTGAAATCCTGCGATGGTTCCAGCAGATCAAACAGGTGATGGGGCACGCGGCATCGCTCATCGGCTGAGGGCTTTGCCGTGCCGATGTCCATGCGGCGGTACAGCGTCATTGAATCGAGCGACACGATTTCGATGGACTCGCTTCGCAGTCGTTCCGCGAGTGCCAGCGCGACGCTGCTCTTCCCGCAGGCGGTGGGACCGGCGAGAAACCAACAGTGGCGGAGAAGGTCGGGAGCGAATCGCATGCGAAACGTGTCGCGATCAATGTGCTGGGGACTCGATCGCGACAACGTACCTTCGTTGCGTGCGTTCGACTATGCTCCGACTCGCATTCTGTGTGAGGAGCGATGGTTCATGGCAGTCTTTGAAGCGAGCGTCGAATTGACTTGTTCGCCGGATGTGGCGTTCGAGTTCTTGGCTCAACCGGAAAACATTCGGCTGATTACGTCGTCTGCGATGATGCTGGTGTTCGATGCCGCTCCGCAACGGCTGTCGTTGGGTGCTCGGATGGAGTTTCGCGTGCAGGCACAGGGAGTCGTGCGATCGGCCGTGCATGATGTGACCGAATGGGACTCGCCGCGAAGGTTCGTGGAACGTCAGGTCTCAGGCCCGTTGGGAACGTGGGAGCACGAGCATCTCTTCGAGGCAACGGAAACTGGCGTCCGGGTCACGGATCGGATCACGTTCTCTCCGCCGAGCGGGATGTTGGGGCTGCTCGTCAACGAGCGAAAGATTCGCGAGTCGCTGGAAGATGGCTTCGGGCATCGGCATCACGAACTTGAAAAGCGGTTCGGTTCGTCGTCGGGAGCACGCTAATGCCCGAACATTCTTCTGACGATCAACGCGACGCGGCCACGTTCGCCGCGCTGACGATGGTGCTGCTGGTTTCGGGTGGGCTCTTGGCTCTCGTGGCGTTGGTGCTGCCGCAAGTGCTGTGGATGGTCGTGATCGGCATTGGACTGGCGCTGACGGTCGTCTTGCAGTATTTGGTCTGGGGCCGTTGGCTGATGGCCAAGTTGCGTGACGAAGCGAAACGCGAGGAGTTGAAAGCATCGGAACCAAACGAGCCCGACGAATGAAAGGAGACGACGAATGCTTTGGCGGCATTCGTCGTCTCCTTAAATTCGTCGGGCTCTTTCCGAAGGAATCGGCTCGACCTCAGCGACCATTTCCGACGGGTCTCAGACCGCGCCGCCCCCTTGTTCTCCGGTGCGGATGCGGATCACTTCGTCCAACGTCGAGACGAAGATCTTGCCGTCGCCGATCTGGCCGGTGCGGGCGTGGCTGGTGATGGTGTCGATCGCTTTTTGCAGATCGACGTCATCGACCACGACTTCCAGCTTGACCTTGGGGAGGAAATCGACGGTGTATTCCGCGCCGCGGTACGTTTCCTTGTGGCCGCGCTGCCGGCCGAAGCCGCGGACCTCGCTCACCGTCATCCCCTGGATGCCGGATTCGGTGAGTGCGTTCTTCACCTCTTCCAACTTGTAGTGCCGAATGATCGCTTCAATTTTCTTCATGAGTGCCGCTCCTGGAAACCGCGTCCGCTCACCGGCGCTGGCGAGAGTCCGCTGGTTGGTGATGTGTCTGTGAATGCCCTTCGAGGAATTATGAGAACACCGAAGAATGACTTTCGCAAGCGGGACGGCAAATGCGCCGGAAAAATGGGCCGTATCGTCAGCCGATAAGCACGGCTGGCTAGTTTGTCGGTTGCGGGGAATGTAGGGCGGGTCGAGTCATCGAGCCCCACCACGATCCTGATTGACGACCTGATGCGGACTTTGTGTGGTCGACGACGAACGCGTCATTCACAGAGCATCCCACTCACGATTTTGGAATGGCGTTCCCGCCCCTGTGGCGATGGAACCGGCATGGGCCTCAGACTACCTTTTGCCACCGCGATGCCAATGCTCGCGGAACTGACAAATCGCGACGAACGAAATACCGCGTTTGGATTTCGAGACCCGGCACCATGTCTGACACGCCCTCCGATGCGGCGGACCATTCCGACAGCAACTCGCCGCGAGCTTCCGGTCTCGTGGCCTGCGTCGTGGGCGGACTGAGCGTCTATGTTGGAGCCTTCGTCATCTTGTATCTGGACTCTGTCGTCTGGCGGTCGCATTATGTTGATCGCTGGATTCCGACGTCGTGTCATATTCCGCTGCGGATTTTCTTCTACCCGATGTTGTTGATCTGGCACTGGCTGGGTTGGCTGCCAGGCCCGCTGCCACCGATCCGTTGAGTGGACCGCTTGAAAGGTGAAGCACAGTGTTGTTGGATCCGAGCCGCTCGTTCTTTCATGTCACGACCGAGCAGGCTTGGCTGCTGACGGTCGCCGCATTCGTCATTGGGCTGGTCGTCGGAGGATTCTTGACTCGCTGGGCGAATCGCCTGTGCGAGACTCCTCCACGACGAAGTGAAACCGGAACGACTGTGTTGCTGACGGCGGCGCTGTTCGCACTGGCGACATTCGTCATCATCGCGCTCGAGGGACAGTCTGTGAGCGAAGTCCTCCCCAATGTGGGTTGGCGATATGGCCGCTGGATCGCGCATCTGGGTTTGCTCGCGCTGCTGATCGTGGCGACGGCGACCGACCTGCGCGAGTATGTCATCCCCGATCAAATCACGCTCCCTGGAATCGTGTTGGGAGTGCTGCTGGCGACCGTAGCGGGAGACACGCAGCTCATGCACTTCTGGGTGGACTGGAACCATCCGTTGGTCAGCGTGCAGGGACCGGAGATTCCGCTGTGGCTCAAGCAGCATCCGCACCTGCATGGTTTCGTGTGGAGCCTGGCCGGTGCGGCCGCCGGAGCCGGAGTGACTTGGCTCGCGCGCGGGATTTCTTCCGCCGTGCTGGGCCAGGAAGCAATGGGGCTGGGAGATGTCACGCTGATGGCGCTCATTGGCAGCGTGCTCGGTTGGCAGGCGGTGCTGTTTGTGTTTCTGTTCGCGCCGTTTTGCGGGATCTTTGTCGGCTTGGCCGTGAAGGCGATTTTGAATCGGCCGTACGTCCCGTATGGGCCGTATCTCAGCGTGGCGGCGGTGATCGTGATGCTGACCTGGAGAGGGATTTGGACTTGGGAGCCGACTCCGCACGTCTCGATCCGCAAGTTGTTCGGCGACTTGCCGAGCTTGGGAATTCTCGCCGGCGTCTCGCTTGTGCTGCTGCTGGTGTTGCTGGGTGCCATCCGCTGGTGGCGCGGTGGACCTCGGAAGACCAACCAATCGTAGGTTGGGACTCCGTCCCGACCGGACTGCTATAGAAAACGGTCGGGACAGAGTCCCAACCTACCACGAAAGCCAACCCTTCATGCGAATCCTCATCACCGCCGGACCGACGCGCGAGTATCTGGACGACGTGCGGTATCTCTCAAACGCCAGCAGCGGCCGCATGGGTTACGCGCTGGCGGCCGAGGCGGTGTCGCGCGGGCATCACGTTGTCTTGGTTTCCGGGCCGGTCGAACTGTCTCCGCCGAAAGGCTGCGAAGTGCATTTCGTGCAGACGACCGAAGAGATGCGGATTGCCTGCGAGCAATCGTTCGCAGTCTGTGACGGAGTGATCGCGGCCGCGGCCGTGTGCGACTACAAGCCGCTGCAACGAGTTGTCGGCAAGATGAGCAAGACCGGCGGGCCAATCACCATCGACTTGATCGAGACCGACGATGTGCTCGCCGAACTGGGGCGAAAGAAGAACGGCCGCTGGATCGTCGGCTTCGCGCTGGAAGCGACGAACTCGCGTGAGAACGCGCTGCAAAAACTCCGAGCCAAGAATTGCGACGTCGTCGTCCTCAATGGACCGAGCGCGATCGGCGCGGCGAACAACTCCGTCGAACTGATCGACGACACCGGCGAGCCGATCGAAAGCTGGAACGGCCCGAAAGAGACCGTCGCCAGCGAGTTGTTGAATTGGATTGAATGCCGCTGGTGAGGATTCTTGCGATGGGAATGTTGTCGCGACAGTGCCGAGTCCTTCCGGAATCAATCGCGTTGCACTTCGCACACGGATGCGAGAGGCGCACACGGATGAAGGCGTGACAATCCTGCCGTTCATCCGTGTGCGTCTCTCGCATCCGTGTGCGAAGTCCCCCCCCATCCAAAGGAATCCCGCACTACGAAGCCAGCAACTGCTGCTCCAGCGTCTGCAGCAGCTCGCCAGCGGACCACTCGCGAGTTGCGATTGTGAACGGCGTGTTGTCCGTCAGCCACTCGCGCACTTGTCGCTCGGCGGAGATCACCGTGCTGTGATTGCGGCCGCCGAAGAATGCGCCGATCTCGCTGTACGCCGCCTGCGTCAGCTTGCGAGCCAGGAACATGGCCAGCATTCGCGGTTGAACGACGTTGCGAGCGCGGCTGCTCGAACGCAGTTCGTCCGGGATCATCCGGAACAAATCGCAGATCACTCGTTCCACATCCGCCAGCCGGACGATTCGCACGCAGTCGCGTTGCAAGTCGGCCAGAATCTGCCGAGCGACCGCTCCGTTCATTCGCTGAGGGTTCATGGCGAAGTGCGCTTCAAGACAATTCAGCGCCCCTTCCAGCTCGCGAACGTTGTTGCGGAACCATTGCGCGACCAGTGCGACCGCATCAGGTGTCAGTTCGAGCTTGCGCTGCGTCAGCTTGTGCTGAATCATCTGCGTCCGCGTGTCGAGATCGGGGACTTCCATGCGGCAGACCAAGCCAGACACGAATCGCGTTGAAAGCTCTTCACTGACCTGCGACAGCAACCGTGGATGCCGATCTGCCGTGACGGCCAATTGCTTGCCGAGACTTTCGAGCGTCTTGATCGTGTGCAGAAACTCTTCCTGGATGACGCGCTTGCCGTCGAAGAAATCAACGTCGTCCACGAGCAGCACATCGACGCTGCGAAACTTCTGCCGAAAGCTCGGCAGCGATTGCGTGCGCAGCGCCTGCGTGAAGTAATTCGCGAACTGTTCTGAGGTCAGAAACAGAATGTTCCAGCCGGGGAATCTCCGCCGCAGTTCGCAATAGACTCCTTCGAGGAGATGTGTCTTTCCCAGCCCGACTCCACCGAAGAGATACAGCGGATTGAGCCGCTCACCCGGCGCTTCGCAGACCTGCCGCGCCGCCGTGATCGCGAGCTGATTGCACGGACCAGACACGAAGTCGTCGAGCTTCGCGAAACGCCGCGAAGAACTCGCCGCCGGTCGTGGCGCAGCGTCCGAGCGTGTTGCTCCCCCGATGCGGAGTTCACTCTCGCGAGGTGACGCGGCGACCGCTCGTGTGAGGCTCGTCGTCGGTTGGGACACGGTGGCCGCAGCGTCACGGCGCAACGCGATCCCATTCGTGGCCGCGATGGACAGCTCACCGTCGATCTCAAAGCAGACGCGCGCTGCGGGGCCGAGCACGCTCGCGGCGACTGCACCGATCGGCTCACGAAACTGTCGCTGCAACCAAGTGGAGAGGAACGGGCTGGCGACTCGCACGACCAGTTCGTCGTTGCGGATCGTCAGTTCGGTCCGGTCGCGGAACCAAAGCTGATAGCTCTGTGCTCCGATGGTGGTTCGCAGCAGCGACTCAAGCGCCGCATGCTGTTGGGTTGGCTGGGGCTCGAAATCCGTTCGGTCCGCGGTTGGAGCCACCCCTGCTCCAATTCGCGCTGCCGTATTGTCGTGAGACAACGGTGGCGCAACCATCACCAAGTCGGTGGGCAGCATCTTGCAACCCCTCTGCGCGCACCGGGTCCGCAATGTGATCCATCAGCACTCCCCCAAGCAAAGCGGACAGGCACTCCGTTGCCGTGGTGAGGGATGGGCGGGCGGTTATCGCGCAGTCTGTTGGGAGACAGTTAGAATTGGCCGGCGTTCGCTGTTGGCACCACGACGTTTCGGCCGTCACTCACTCAGAGGGGGCGGATGCTATCTTCGCGAAGTCGAGAGTCAAATCAAAATCTCCTCGACACATCACCAACACCGTTCTGACAGGGGATAACTTGGCGAATTCCTCGCGGGTTTCGCCGGTCCAAAATTTTGTTTTTTTTTCAAGGGCGATGGCCGCTGTGCAAAACGTGTGGAAAGCTCTCCAAGCGGCAAAGTAGACGAGTCACTCCGTGACTCGAATCGAGTCACGGAGTGACTCGTCTACTTTGGTCGCATTCCAGCGAAGCACTTGCGGCAGACACGCTCGCGGCTATGGTAATCGCGAAGAGGAAATCCGATGCGTCGCCGCGACTGGCTGAGTCTGACGAGTGGTGCTGGCCTCGCCTATTGGGGCGAGGTCTTGCGGCAGCGGCCTGCTTTAGCGCGCGAAGCTCGCGGTTCCGAGAGCCACGACGCGGGATTTGGTCGAGCGAAGTCCATCCTGGTGGTCATTGCCAGCGGAGGCCAGAGTCAGCTTGAGACGTTCGATCCGCGTCCCGATGCGCCGCTGGAAGTTCGCGGCCAATTTGGCGCGATCGAAACATCAGTCCCCGGCACGTTCGTGTGCGAGCATCTGCCTCGGCTGGCGAAGCTGGCCAATCGGTATGCCATCGTGCGGTCAATGTCGCACGACGACCTCGATCATGGATCGGCGCTCTATCTGATGCTCACGGGGCAGTATCACCAGCGGCTGTCGTCGAACCCGCCGCCGCGCGAAACCGATCATCCCTTCTTTGGCTCAGTGCTCGAACAAGTCCGGCCTAGATCGAAGTTCTTGCGCACATCGGTGCTCGTGAATGGTCCCGCCTTGGTGCCGTTCGAGCCTGGTCCTGGCCAATTCGCCGGACTGCTCGGCCGGCGATTTGATTCACTCATCATTGGCGACATGACGACCGGGCAGCCGGCGGTACCTGGTTTGGAACGCCTGGAAGAAATGGATTCGCGGCGACAGGAGATCCGCCGGCAACTGCTCAACCAATTGGAGCCGTTCAAGCCACAAGCTGCGCAACCGACGATCGACATGCAGACGCTCTATCAACAAGCCTACGAAATGCTCGACCGGCCCGCCGCGCGGCAGGCGTTGGACTTGGAATCCGAACCGGCGTCGCTGCGCGATCGCTATGGCCGGCATCGACCGGGCCAAGCCTGTTTGCTGGCGAGACGGTTGATTGAAGCGGAAGTGCCGCTGGTCACGGTCATGTGGAATCACTCGAATCGCGGCCAGGACCGCTATCCCGATGAAGTTGAGCAATTCGGTTGGGACACGCACAACGACATCTTCGATGTGCTCGGCGGTTCGCTGCTGCCACGCTTTGATCAGAGCTTTTCGGCGTTGCTCGAAGACTTGGATCAGCGCGGACTGTTGGAAACAACGCTCGTCGTCTGCATGGGCGAGTTCGGCCGCGCGCCGCTGGTCGCGCTGGAATCGAAGTTCAAAGGCGCGTCACCCGGCCGCAAGCACTGGGCGGCTGCGTACTCGATCGTGATGGCCGGAGCCGGCGTCCGCGGTGGAGCCACCATCGGTGCCACCGATCGGCAGGCCGCGTATCCGATCAGCACGAAGTACGCTCCGTGGGATGTGACCGCAACGATCTTCCACGCGCTGGGCATCGACCCTGCCGGCCACTTTTACGATAGCTTGAACCGCCCCTATCCCATCAGCGCGGGCCAGCCGATCGCGGCACTCTATGGCTGATTCCGTGATGACCTGCGTCACATTCAATGACCGTGCGTGATCAGCGGTCGATTCCCCCTGTCTTCATCCGTGTTCGAGTTCCGATCCGTGTGCGAAGCGTGTTTGAAACCCGACGAACGCTCTTCGCACACGGATCGGAACTCGCACACGGATCAATCCATCTGAAGATTGGATCCCCCGGTGATCTCTCAATTCCGAGGTGTGGCACTCGTGCGATGCAGCCTCAGCCGTCGCGATTCTCCGGTCGCACCTCGGCGGCGAGTACCCCCTCGATGCGGTTCAGGTCCGACACGAGTTGCGGTAACGAAGCAGTCGGCAGCAAGGCGATGCGGTACGTCAACTCCATCGCCGAGCCTTGCCGAATGGTGCCGGCCGTGAGCGATTGCAAGTCGGACGTGTGCTTGGACATCGCGCGGCGCAGTTGGGTCTCCAGTTCCGGAGTCCACACCAGTTTTACGGCGAGCAGATTCAGCAGCGGCGCGGCTAAGTCGTCGTGGGGGCGATCGTGATAGATCGCGGCGGCAATTGTGAACGCCACCATGCCGAGGACTGCGACCAACGGTTGACCCGCTCCGACAGCCATCCCGACGACGACCGCGAAGATCACGAACGCGGTGTCCTTCGTGTCGCGCAACACGGTGCGAAAGCGGACGATCGACAACGCGCCGACCAGACTGAAGGCACGCGCCACGTTATCGCCAATCACCTGCGTCACCATCGCGATCAGCACGCACAACAGCACCAGCGTCGCGGGAAACGTCGATGAGGGACCGGTGGATCGGCCGCGAGTGGCTCGATGAATGCCGGTTACCACGCTTCCCAGGATCAGCGCCGTCACCAGCCGAATGGTCAAGGTTTCCCAAGATTCCTGGCCGCCATTACCAAAAGTCTGTCGCAGCCAGTCGGGCATCGGTCGTTCCTAGCGAAGGGATTTTGGCTCGCATCTACGACGACGGCTCGCCCACCAATTGAGCGAGCGGGACGCACGCCGCCACGCTCTCACGATACTTCGAGAAGGAGGTCGGCACCAATCGCAGATCCTGAATCAATCCCCGAAACGACGCCGGCATCGCCTCACGATATTTGAATTCCACGATTCGCCGGCCGCTCAACAACGATTCGCCGCTGAGTGGTGTTGAGGGGACTTGCCAATCGGCAGCGCCGTTCGCGAACAAATCGCCGTCGATGGTCAGCCGGATCGGCCCCGTCGCCGATGTGCCGATGCGTGCGAAGCGGCGATACGTCACCTGGCAGACGGGGCGTAGTTGGCGTTTTTCCAAGCGGCGATGAAACCATGCTCCATCCCATTCCGGATCGTGCGGCTGCGCGAGCCGCTGTGAGAGATCGGCCTCTGTCACCGAGACACGGCGTTTGCGCACCTGGCCTTTGCGTTTCCGTTTGAGTTCCAGCCAGATGGTGGCCTCGTCTCCGTAACGTCGCAGTCGAAATTTGCGTCGCCGATAGAAGGGATTGCGGCGAAACGTGTCGAAGTTCGGCGTGTCGAGATACACGCTGTTGACGTGATAGCCGTCGTGGTCATCTCCGCTGGCGTGCGGGTCCGCGTCGAGATGCTGCCGCGCCCAATCCTGAATCGCGACCGCGACGGAGTGCTCGACCACGAACTTCGTCTCGAACGCACCCTGCGGCGAACCGAGCGAGGGCGAAACCGTGGCGGCAAGTGGATCGGGATGGTCGTCAACGATCTTCATGGCGTCGGCACAATACTCAAACGGCAACACGAGACCAAACCCTCTTCGATTGAGACAGGCGAGCGGGGCGGCGTCAGCCCCCCTGTTCCGAAGCGAATCCACACGGCGAATTCACCGGGGGACTGACGCCGCCCCGCTCGCCTGGTTGTCCTTTATTCCTTCATTGCCGCCTTGACCGCTTCGTGATTGAGTAAGAACTGACGGCGCTGATCAGCAAACGTTCGCAGCGGCGAGTGCTGCGGACCGAAGCGGCGCGGTTCGTCGGTTGCGTCTTTCGCGATAACATCGGCTGTCGCCTTTTGGAATTCAGCAAACGAACTGAGCTTGCGTGTGTCCGCTTCGATTTCTTTCCCAATCAGCGACCGATACTGCGCGACGACCGGGCCGAGCGTTTTCCAATCGAGCGACTTGTCGGCGATCGTGTGAACGTGTTGCAGATAGCGAGTCCGCAGGCTCGGCTCGGCGAGCACTTTGCTGCGGAGCGGCTTGCGAGCATCATCGAGTCCGATCAGCGGATCGAGATCAAAACCAGGACCACTCGGCCGAGCGTTGTCACCGGGACGTGGTCCATTCGGGCCACGATCCTCCGGCCGACGTTGTTCGCCACGCGGACCATCGGGACGTGGTTCGCCCGGACGACCACCACCTGGGCCACCGCCGAATCCGCCGCGACCTGGAGGACCACCGCCTGGTCCGCCAGGTCCGAATCCAAAGCCCGGTCCAATCGGGGCGCGAAATGCTTCGTTCATATCGTGCGGCAGAATGTGAAATTTCCCTTTCGCATCCAGGAAGAGGCTGTAGTCGCTGGCTCGAATCCAATAGCCGTCGCAGTTGATGAGCGCATTGTCGATCGCCAGAAACCACAGCAATCCGTCGATGTCGAGCATCGGTTCCAGCGCGGCTTCCAGTTGGTCGGTTGGCGTTTCATTGAGCGTCTGGCAGAGCTTGATCAGTTTCTTCCACGCCTTGTTGTCGTTGCCGGTCTTCATGTCGTAGCGGCGCTGGTAGTCCTCGATGTTGTCGCCGATGTATTCCAAACCGCCGCCGCCTCCCGGTGAGCCGGTGACTTTCCAGCGTGTTCCCTTCGTCGAGGGAAAGTTCTCGGCCAGGAAATCTTTGTTGAACTGCTGCACGTTGGCATACACGCCCCAGCTCTCGCCGTTGATGACGACCTTCACGACGTTCGCTTTCGGAGCGGCCAAATGCGGTCGCGCGATGTGCGAATACAGCACGCTGCTGAGGAAGGAATGGTCTTCGTGAGCGTTGAGCAGGTTCAGTGTCTTGAAGCCGTACAGCCGTTGTTTGTCGTTCACGAAGTCGAGCGAAAGATTGAGCGACCGCTTCGAGCCCGTGGGAACCATCATGAATGACGACATGCCTCGGAAGTGAACTCCGACCTCCGGATAGGTCTTGCCATCCACGGTCAGAGTCGCCGGCACTTCGACGTCTGTGTTGTTGAAGTCAGCGAGTTCCGCCTCCCAGTCTTTGTTGTCGAAGTCGATGAAGATCGTGCGCAAGACTTGCGGGTCATACAGCGGCGCATCGCTGGGAGTGACGTCTTTGGGCGAGACGCGCGGGCCGGGCTTACCTGGCTCGGATTGCGGACCGCGTCCGCCCGGACCACCGCCGCCACCCGGTGGGCCGAAGCCGCCACCCGGTGGGCCGAAGCCGCCGCGCCGGCCGCCTTCACTCTTCATCGAATCGCGAGCGGCCTGGCGTTCGTCTTGGTTCAAGCGGCCGTCATTGTCTTTGTCGAACTGCTTGACGAGTTGTCGTTCGCGCTGCATCGGACCACCCGGCCCGCCGGGGCCTCCGCCGGGAGGACCGAAGCCGCCGGGGCCACTTGGTCCAAATCCGAAGCCTTGTTCGGGAAACTTGAAGTCCGCTCCCTTCAGCTTGGTCCATTGCTCCTGCTGCTTCGCGCTGAGTACCGCGACCGCATCGGCCTCGGCCTGCTTGCGTTGGTCGGCCGGCACGAAGAACGGCGGATTCCGTCCGATCAGATCGCGCAACTTGTCCCGTTGCTCGTCGCTCAGTTTGAGTTGCTTGCCGACCTCGTCACGCAACAGCGAACCAATACCGCCGCGCTGCAATTGCAGTTCGGCAAAGCGTCCGGCTTGCCGCTTATCTAAAACTTTGCCGAGCCGCTCCTCGGTTTGCTTGGTGATCTCTTCCATTTGCGTGCGCATTTTCGCAAACCGCTGCTCGCGTTCTTTCTCTTCGAGGGCGAAGACCTCTTGAGGATTGAAGCTTTCAAACGCCGCGCGAGATTGCTCCTGCATCTTGCTGATGACGTCTGCGATCTTGGGCTTTTGCTCGTCGGAGAGTTTGAGTTCTTGCTGCACCTCCGGGATTCCGATCAGCGCGACCGAACCCAGCGGATCTCCGCCACCCGGCCCGCCAAATCCGGGACCGCGCGGACCACCCGGCCCAGGGCCTCGAAAGCCCTGAGCCAACACGCTCGCGGCCAACAGCAGACAGCAAACACCCAGGCAACAGATTCCCAGACACAGCCAGTTTCGCCACCGCATGAAAATCTCCATTGTGATTGCACCCGACCCCAAGCTTGCCATTCGAGATCAGTCACGAACAGAAACCCAAGTCCGTCGCAGGGGTATCGAGCTTTCGCAACTTCCTGGCAAAGAATTCGACTCTTCGGACGATACCCGTGTCCGTTCAGGGTTTCACGACGACGCAGGGCGTCAGCCGTCCCCCGGCACCATCCACCGTAAAAAACTGGACCTCGTTTCGGCCCAGGTGCAGGGACCAATCGGGCACCAACGCTCCCCAGCGGTTTTGAAATTCTGCGGTTCGATAGGTCCGCGTGACGGCTCGGATCGTCCCGTTGATTGCGATCGCCAAGACGACTGGTTCGTCGGTGGACCGCCGCGAAAGAACCAGCCCCTCAAAGAAGCACGGGACCATTGCCCCTGGATCATCGTGGACTTCATCCGCATAGCGGAGCAGGCTGATTTCAACAGACGCGCCGGGCGCTTGCGGCAAGCTTTGAACGGTGCGACCGATCAATTCGGGATACGGCCCGATCCGAAACAGAGCCTCACGATCAGAGCCGCTGCCGAACCGCTGTCGCAGAACGGCTGGCGTGGGAGACTCTGGGATTACGGACGGATCGAAGTGCTTGATCGTCTCGTTGTCTCTGATCGTCAATTGGGTGCGTGCTGGTCGCGAAGGATCGAAGACCGACCAACCGTCGGTCGGGGCTTGCAGAGTCAATCCAATCACGTCGGCGACCGTCGGCAGAATATCGACCGATTCGACGGCACGATCGCTAATCTCTCCGGTGGTCTGATGAGGGCGTTTGATGAAGAGCGGGACCGACAGAATCTCGTCCTGATTCCCAGGCACCAGCGTGCGTCGGGGTTGCTGAGCACGGAAAGAAATACCGTGATCGGCGGTGACGATCAGCAAGCAGCGATCCAGAACTCCCGTCTCGGCCAACCGAGACAGCAATTTGCCAATCAAGTGGTCGACGTACATGAGCTGGAGCAGATAACGCTGCTGGTTTTGGGTCGCCGCCAGCTCGTCGATGGGAGTCTCGCCGTCCGATCCCAAACACAAGAGGTCCACATTCTGAGCGTCTTGGGAATAGCAACGGCCTGACGGCAAGTAACACCAAGGCACATGTGGCAACAAAAAGTGGCCAAAGTAAAAGACGGGGCGCGGCGATCCGTCGAGGCAATCCAGCAAGTGCTGAAACTGGCCGTCGCGTTGATCATTCCAGCCATAAGCGAAGACACCTCGCCGCTGGGTCCGGTCAACACCGCTCGTGTCGTGCATGCCGAACCAGAGCCGCGGAATCGCGGGCAGATTGACGTGATAGTCGCGTGGAGTCACATGAAACAGATAGACGCGCGAAAGGAACTCCATCAGAAAGCGAGCCTGCTGCCAATCACCAAATGGCCGGTGTTCATTCGCCGTTCGTCCCCAGATTCCAAGATTTGAAACCGGCTCAAAGGCCGCGAGTTCATGACCTCCCGCTGAGGTCATGACCGTGAACAGGTTGTGGGGAAAATCCGCCGGCCCGGGCGAGTCGCTCGCCGTGGGATACCGCCCCGACAAAATGGCCGGCACCGCTTGAATCGTCAGCGGGCTGACACTGGACGCATTGCGAAACCAAGTGGACTGCCGCGCCAAGGCCGCGAAATTCGGGAACCGTTCGGCATCGAGTTCCCGTTCGGGAGTCATCAATGTCGAGCCGCACAATTCGTCGAAGACCAGCAACACCACAGGGACAGGTTCCCAGCGTTCCGACCGGCTGGCTGGTGTTCCAGTGACTGCGCTGGCTGCCGAGAATTGGAAGAGCAAGAGGCCCGGGAAAAGAAGAACTCCCGGTGAGCAGCAAGTGACCAGCTTCCGCGCCCACGCGAACTGGAAGTAACACCAAACGCCAAACCCGGCCGCCGTGAGCGCCACACCGAGCATCAGGCTGCCCGGCAGAAAGATCATCCGCGAACAGACCGGCAGCGCGGATAACACCAAGCACACGAAGACGACGATCGAATGCAACGCGTCATGAACTTGTCGCTTCCCACGCGCCGCCACGACAACGACGAAGGCAATCGCGGCTGGCAAGACGCACGAAAGTAGAAACACCAGGAGTCTCAGGGCCGACTGTGTGATGCTCTGATCCATCAGAAACCCGAATCGGTCGCCAAGCCGGTCATACATCGGTTGCGCGACGGCAAAGCTCGTCAGGACAAAGATGTGCAAGACGTCGGTGGAGAGTTTGCGCGTGCGATCCGGCGATTGGACTACCGCAGCCTGTGCGGCCTGAGTCCGTGAAATCCAGTGACTCATGATGCAATCCGTGTTTTCGCGAAATAGAGCTGGCGCGTTCCCGATGCGAGAGTTTCCGTGCGGACGACGTCGAACATTTGCGACATCAACCGATCAAAGACCGCAGGCTCATAGTCCGCATAGTTGTCTCGCCGGCCCCGCAACAGTTGCTGGACCATCGGGTCGTCCTTGCTGACGAATTCGATCACCAGACTGGTTCCTAACTCGGCGAACCAAGTCAGCAGTTCGCGCAGCGGAACTCCGTGCCCGATGACCAAATGATGGACGAGCGCCAGGCAGAGAGTCAGCTCCGGCCGACCCCGTTCGATCAGAGCCTTACGCTCGGCCCCGCGCCATCCCAAACCGCCCGACAAGTCAACCAGATTGTTGACCAGCGGCAGAATCGGTGCGCTGCGGCTGTCGTGGTTGGACTTAAGGGACTGGTAGAGCCGTTCGATGGCCTGTGGATCGGCATCCAACGCGACGACTTGATCCGAATTCTCCGCCGCGATCCGCGAATAGTTTCCCGTGTTGCAGCCGACATCCCAGACGAGTCCCCAGCGCCGTGAATGGACCGCCGAACGGACAAAGGATTCTTTCTGCTGACGATCCGCAGCCGAGTAACTATTGGCGTCGGCATACTCTGACCAAGCCGAAGCCGGTGGCGACCACCGCAACCCACGCAGCAGTCGTTTCAACCCTTGCGCATTGGCGCGGATTTGATCTTTACGAAACCCCGCCGCCACGAGTGCCTTGGTGGAGTCAACGCTGTCCAACGCGCGGCGAGATTGAAGCCAGGCATGAAGAAAAACGTGCGAGGGAACACCACGCCGGAAAAAATCCCGAAACGACATCAGGTTCCAGCATTCTTGCGGCGAAATGCCCTCCAGTCGGCCACGTAGCCACGGCTGAAAAGGGACGTTCTTGTACGCTTGCAACAACAGCGGGTAGAGAAACGTCTGGCAAAACTGGCGATAGCCGGCCCAAGGTTGCCCGGCGACGTGTTGCTCCAAGGAAATCACGTCGATAAAGACCGGCCGCACTCCCCGCCATTGCAGGTTGTACGCCGTGCCGTCCTTGAGCGTGAAATCTTCCGCCAGTGCGGCGTCCAGCAGATCGAGGTGCAGCAGGGCCGCGTCTTGCAACATGCCGAACGACCACTCGAAGGGATAAGACACGAAAGGAATCGCTTCGTGCTGCAGCATTCCCGCCCACTGTTCGGTGTCACTTCCTGGAGCGATCTCCGCTTCCGGCCGTTGTTCCGTGCGGACAATGTTTCCGTTCTTAACGGCCTGCTGAAAGAATCGCGTCTGCCGCATGGCGTCCCATTCGCCCAACGCTCGCGCAGACAGCGCGCGACACACGCCGCCCGCCTCGTCGTAGAAGACGCGCGCTTCGCGATCCCGATACGAACTCGATTCGGCGTGTAGCGTCATGGGCATCAAGTGGTCTTGGTCAAGTTCAGCGACTGTCTGAAACTCTCACTCACTTGCGACCACGGAGCCGGTCTTTCACGAAGACCCATAGATATTTGCCGAAAACCAAAAATCCGGCGGTCCCGCCCACGAGCGATTGCAGAACCAAACTTCCAGAGCCGGGATCGAAATAGGCCAGCACCAACTCAATCGAGACAACTTGCATAATCTCTTTCTCCTGGAGAACGCTGATCGAACAGCGAAGCTGGCCCGCACCGCATCACCCCAATGGTGAGTTCGACTTGCTGAAGAGTCACGGACAATCATTCAAAGCCGCCGCACGTGGCTCGAAGTTTTTCCGAGAAGAGTTTTGCTGCGGTCCACCGAACTCCGTGACGAGCCGGAAGCAATGAAACGTTTGCCTGTTTAACCCCAACGCCATCGGCGTGGGCGCGCACGCCGTTGGCGTAGCGGTTAAACATCTCACTCATCCGTTGTGATCAGCGTGACTGACCACCAGACGGCGGCGGGCCTTGTCGCCAAGGGGTGAACATCGAGCCTCGATACGGCTTACCCGTCATCCCTTGCCATTGTTGGAGTTGTTCGGCGGTGAGCACCGCGAGCATTTTTTGCAGGGTGGCTTTGGCGCGATCCGCGGCAGCTTTGGCGCGATCTTCAAAAGACTCCGCTGTTGTCGGCTCATTGCGAGATCGGTCGAAATAGCCACGCAACGTCTCGGCTTCGATGGCCCGCAGTCGTTCTTTCTGTTCGGCGGTCAGCTTGAGCGTCCGCGCGACATCCGGCTCGCGGAGCGCCCGCGATCCCTGACATTGCAGCGCGATTTGTCCCATTCGCTGGCGCTGATCGGCACTGAGAATCACCGCCAGCGCGGCTTCGTGCTCGCGTGCGATGACCAGGAAACGCTGCCGCTGCTCGTCGGTGGGCGCTTCGCGAGGACCGCCGCGGCCCGGTTCGCGGCGCGGTTCTTTGGGACGTTCGGCCATTGCGGCCAATTGCTGGCGTTGTTCCGCCGTCGCTTCCAAATCCTCGAGCACGGCCGGATCGCGCAGCAGGAAGGACTGCCGATCCGCTTGCAGCACCGCCAAGTCATCCAGGATTTTTTTCACGCGGTCGCGAGTGATTGCCAGCTCCGCTTGAGCGTCCGGCTTCTCGCCCCGCTGCTGGATGAATTCCTGGTAATACTCCAGCGCCGCTTCGAGCAGCCGTTTGCGCAAGCCTTCTTGAAACGGGTTGTCCGAGAGTTCTTCTTCGGCCATGCGAATCATTTCGTCGGCGGCGCGGCGTGCCAATTCAAAGCGAGCTTCGGCTTCGACGGCGCGTTGGCTTTCCCGTTTGTAGGCCGCTTTCGTCGCAGCTTGTTCGCGAGCCACCAGCGCGGTCGTGACCACCAACCCGATGACTCCGCAGACCAGCAACAGCACCGCCGCACCGACGAACGACGGATGGCGCCGCATCCATTTACGAGTCCGGTCCACCAGCGTCGGACGCCGCGCGTGAATCGGCAGTTCATCGAGATAGCGCCGCAGATCGGCCGCCATCTCACCGGCCGTCGCGTAGCGTTCAAGCGGACTCTTCGCGGTCGCCTTGAGCACGATCGTTTCCAACTCGACCGGAATCGCTCGGTCGATCTGCCGCAGCGGACGCGGATCATCGTTGAGAATTTGCAGCAGCAACGTCGGACGATCCGAACCGGAGAAGATCGGCGTCAGCGACAGCATTTCGTACAACGTCGCGCCGAGCGAATAGACGTCGGCACGATGATCGACCGGGACGCGGCGGCCCGACGCTTGTTCGGGACTCATGTAGCGCAGTGTGCCGACCAAGTCGCCTGTCTGCGTCACACCGACATCGGCCGCGACTTGAGCGAGACCGAAGTCGGTCACCCAGACATTGCCCTTCGCATCAAGCATCAAATTCGCCGGCTTGATATCCCGATGCACGATCCCCGCTTCGTGAGCGTATTCCAAAGCATCGGCCACATGCGCCGCGATGCGGGCGGAAGTCCGAAATGTCTCCCGGCTGCGGCCCGAATGAAGTGTCGTCGCCGAGACGCGAGAATTGGTGATCGTCGCCGTGGCGTGATATTCGGCCGTCGTCGCCAGCGACGAGTTACTCGGATCGTTGGGCGAATCGCCGCGCAGTTCGCGAATCACCGCCGCGAGCGACCGCCCCTCGATCAATTGCATGGCGTAGAAGTGGACGCCACGCTCGCAGCCGACCGCATACACCGGCACGATGTGGGTGTGATGCAATTGCGCCGCCGCCGTCGCTTCGTTCTTGAAGCGTTGCAGATGCTTGGCATCCAGCGCGGTCGCGAACGGCAAGACTTTCAAGGCGACTCGGCGGCCGAGCGAAAGCTGAATCGCTTCGTAAACGATGCCCATGCCGCCGCGGCCAATCTCGTGCAAAATCTGAAAGTCGCCAATCGGAGTGGCTGTGAATTCCGGCTGCAACTGCGGCAGCGGTACCGGCGGCCGCAATGATTGAGCCAACTCAATCCCGTCGAAGCATTCGGAGAGAGCCTCCGCCAGATCGGGATACCGCGCGAGAAACTCCTGACGATCCGGCCGCCGTCCCGCTTCCAGCTCGGAAAGGTATTCGCGCGACGCTTGCAGGATTCGCGGATCATCTTCCGAGATGTCGTTGTGTTGTGCGTTCATAGCTTCGCCTCGCTGAATGCTTTTCGTAGACCGGACGCCTACGTCCGGTCGTTCGGACGTAGGCGTCCGAGCTACTTTGCGGATGACCTTGTCTCGCTAAATGCCTTCTTCAATTTCGTCAGCCCGCGCAGCCACAACTTTTCAACGCTATCGACGCTGCGCTCCATCCGTTCCGCGACCTGCGGAAAGGTCAGCCCTTCCAAGTGCCGCAGCACCAGCACCGTTTGATAATCCTCCGGCAATCGAGCCATCGCTTCAGCCACCAATAAACTTTGCTCGCCGCGCACCACCTGCTCGCTTGGTGAGCTGTGCGGATCGACGAGAATCTGTCCGAGGGCACACGTCGATTGATCCAAGTCCTCCGCAAGCTGGCGTTCCAATCGCAGATCGCGAGCCTGTGTTCCCAAATAACGTCGCACGATGTTGGCCAGCGTCGCCGCCAGGATCGTGCGCAGCCACTCGGCGAACTGCCCTTCGGCATGCCCCCGAAAAGTCGGGAAGTGCCGATGCGCTTCGAGAAAGGTTTCCTGTACGACATCGGACGCATCAACCTTGCCCTGCAAGCGCCGGCCAATCTCGATCCGGGCCAGCAAGCGCAGATAGTTGTGATACGACTCCAGCAACTGCCCCAGCGTGGCGCTGTCCCCCGCTTTGGCCTGCTCGATCCAACGTCCCACATCCGTCGCCATGTGCATCACCTTGAAAGTCCTGTGTCTTCCGACATAGTAACTCCACCCGTACCAGAACCGCCGTGATTTCAGGCGTCTCCATCAACCTTCTGAGGGATCCCGCCGTGATTGCGGCGGCTTTGAAAAGCGGATCGTGACTTGTACCTCAGCCCCATTCCGCTTCAACTTTCACAGGTGACGATCACAGACGCTTGTGCCAGACACAAGCCTTTCAGAATTCCTCTCAGTCAGGAGTCATCGTATGCGCCTCACGATTTTGAGTCTGACAGCGGCCGTGGCCGCCGCATTGCTCGCGAACAACAGCGTATCGGCGGACGAACCGAGCACCGAACGAGTCCGAATCCAATCGACCCAATCCGACGCATTGGCATTCGCCGACGATGACCGAAATGACAGTCGCGGCCAACGTGGTCGCGAGCCTGATCGTCGGCCAGAGAACAACGACCGAAATGATCGACGCGACAACGCCGGTCCGCCGCGTGGTGACTCCAATCGAGGGCCGGATCGCTCCGGACCTCAAACTCGTGGACCTGATGATCGACGTCGTGACGCGCAACCACAGCAGGGCGGACGCGACAACGCCGGCCCGCCGCGCGGCGACTCCAATCGAGGGCCAGATCGTCCCGGACCTCAAACTCGCGGACCTGATGATCGACGTCGTGACGCGCAACCGCAGCAAGGCGGTCGCGACAACGCCGGCCCGCCGCGCGGCGACTCAAATCGCGGGCCGGACCGTTCCGGTCCCCAATCTCGTGGACCTGATGACCGACGCCGCGACTCACAACCACACCAAGACGGACGCGGCGGGTTCGGTCCGCCGGCTGGTCGTCCGCAAGGAAACTTCGTTCAACAGCAGCATGGCCCCAGTCACGATCGTGGCGGATTCGTTCCGCCTCACAGTCGCGGTGGCTTCATTCCGCCACATCGCAGCGGTGACGACCGTGGACACGCCAACTTCCGTCCGCCGTTCGGTGGGCCAAGTCATGACCGTGGCGGAATGAGTTCCCCTCCAAACGATCATCGCGGCGGCTCGGATCGTGGTCCCAGTCACTTTGTCCCACCGCACCGCAGTTCCGATCGTGGGCGTGGCGATTTCCATCCGCCAATCCATGGACCGGGTCGTGATCGTGGCAACTCCGGCCCGCCACCCGGAGGTCGCGGAGACGAACGCGGTCGCGAGGGTGGTCGTCCCCAACCACCGGTGCGGAATACTTAAAGCGGCGAAGCCGCAAAGTAGACGAGTCACTCCGTGACTCGACTTCGATTCACGAAGTGACTCGGCTACTCAGACTTCCCAACCTTTGCGGTAACGCTTGGTCAAGAACTGATCGGCCTTCGCGGCGTTGGTGATTTTGCCCGTCGCGGGATCGAACGCGATCGTGGTTCCGGCACGGAAGGCCACATTTCCCAACAGCACGATCTCGGTGAACGGGCCGGCATACGAAAAGTTGCTGCCGGTGCGGCTGCCGGTCTTACAGGCTGTGATCCACTGAGCATGGTGGCCGGGCGACTTCGGCAAGAACGGCTCCGGACCTTTGAAGTCGGCAAATTGGTCTTCGGGCAGCAGCTTCGGTTGCCCGTCGTGAGCAATCGCAATACGGCCCTTATCGCCAATGAACAGCGAGCCATTCATCGGCAAGTCTTTGGCGATGTCGGTTCGCGCTTTAGCTTCACCCTCGTACCAGTAGGCATCAACGGGAGACAGTTTGCCGCGTTGTCCGAATTGAAACTTGGTCACCATCCACTTCGGAGCGCTGTGCGGATGCAGCGCCGGACCCTCCGACGTCACATTCACGGGACCGCCGAGATTCAGCGCCCAAAACGCCGGGTCCATCAGATGGATCGCCATGTCGCCGATCGCTCCGCAACCGAAATCCCACCAACCGCGCCATTTGAACGGCACATAGGCCGAGTGATAGTCCCGCTCCGCCGCCGGGCCGAGCCACAAATCCCACTTGAGATTCGCCGGGATCGGCTCCTTCCCGGCCGGTTGATCAAGTCCTTGCGACCACCAGCGGCCCGGCCGATCGGTGATGACATGAACTTCGCGGACGTTGCCGATCGCTCCCGATTGAATCAGCTCAACGAGCCGCACGTAGCCGGGATGTTCGTGATTCTGTGTCCCCATTTGCGTGGCGACTTTCTTCTCCGCCGCCAGCTTCGTGATCAGCCGCGCTTCCTCGACGGTATGCGTCAGCGGCTTCTCGCAGTAGACGTGCAACCCGCGCCGCAACGCTCGGACCGTCGCTGGAGCATGATGAAAGTCCGGCGTCGCGACGACGACCGCATCCAGATCTTTCTGCTCCAGCAGTTCGCGATAATCGAAATACTTCTTGGCCGCCGAGTGCTGCCCGCCCGCCGCGTTCAATCGGTTTTCATCCACATCACACAACGCGACGATGTTCTCGCCAGCCACGGCCGCGAGATCACCAGCCCCTCGCCCGCCTACTCCAATCACGCCGATATTCAATCGCTCATTCGCACCGAGCACCCGCGACGGCTTGAGCAACGGCAACATCCCGGCCGCCAGTCCCAGTTGCAGTGACGATTGCAGAAAACGACGACGAGGAATTCTGGAACTCATGACGATGACCTCTCTAAATCCGAGGAGGGTGCAGTGATGACGCCAGCGTTGTCCCGCTGTGGCGGACCAAATTACGCTCGGCGAGTAGAAAAACAAGCCGCGTCGCCCGGATGAAGTTCGTTGCTATGCTTCGCACGGCCGCGAATGAGACAGGTGAGTGGGGCGGCGTCAGCCCCCCGGTAGTGTGGCGAATTCACCGGGGGGCTGACGCCGCCCCGCTCGCCTGAACGATTCACGGCGGACCGCGCAAGAGATTACCAAGGCCGTTACGCCGAGATTATTCATGGCCTACTCATTGGGGAGAGCAGCGTGCTGCGATGTAACCCGATGCGTCAGCGAGGGAGTGTGTGATGACTCCCTCGCTGACGCTTCGGGTTACATCGCGGCCATGAATAATCTGAGTTAAGGAGCAGAGCCATGAACATCGAACCGGATTCTGGATCATCACGTCGTGATTGGATCAAAGGGGTCGCCGCTGGTTCGGTGGCTGCGCTCGGTGAGAGCGTGCTGTCGCAACAACTCGCACAGGCCGAGCAAGCTCCCGCCGCTGGTCGTGGCAACGTCATTCAGCAAGAGAATGCGAAGCCGGGATCGCTCGATTGGCAATTGACTCGCGTGCGGCTCGACAAGGTCGGCGGGTTTCGGTCGCAATGGATCGAAGGGTATTGCTCGAAGCAGAGCGTGAAGGCGGGGGAGTCGATCGACTTATGCGTTTCGACCGATCCACCTCGTCCGTTTCAGATCGAAATCTTTCGCACTGGCTATTACGGCGGTCGGGGCGCGCGTTTGATGACGAAGCTCGGCCCGTTTGAGGGGAAGAAACAAGCGGTTCCGGCCATCGGCGAGAAGAACTTGCACGAGTGCCGGTGGGAAGCGGCGACGTCGCTGAAGATTCCGAATGACTGGCCGAGCGGCGTGTACCTGGGGCGGCTGAGTTTGCTCGCCGACGATCCGGCGGCGGGTTATTGGCAGAGCTATGTCGTGTTCATCGTGCGCGATGATCGGCCAGCGGACATCCTCGTTCAGTGCTCCGACAACACTTGGCAGGCTTACAACCGTTGGCCGGACAACTACTCGGTCTACACGCATCCGAAAGGGAACGAAGGTCCGTGGGCTGACGTCAGCTTCGATCGGCCGTATGCGAAGTACGCTCAGATTTATGAGAACCCGCAATCGCTCGGCTCCGGCGAGTGGCTCTGCTTCGAGTTCCCGATGGCGTATTGGCTCGAACAGCAGGGCTACGACGTGACGTATTGCTCGAACAGCGACATGGTCACGCCGGATCACGGCCTGAAATGCAAAGCGTTCTTGAGCGTCGGCCACGACGAGTATTGGGACATCCGCCAATACGAGAGCGTCGTGAAGATGCGCGATGCCGGAGTGAACCTGATGTTCTTCTCCGGCAACGCCGTCTGCTGGGTCACGCCGCTGCGTGCGAGTCACGATGGCCGCGACAAACGCATCATGTTCCGCGGCGGCCCCTATGGCGGTGACTACAAGCTCGCCGTGTATCGTCACGAAAAGAACGGCCCTTTTCCCCATCGCGGTCCCGACGAGGGCTATTTGATCGGCGCTCGCAACGTTGATCCGGTCAACGGCGGCGGCGATTGGATCTGCACGAAGCCGGATCATTGGATCTTCGAGGACACCGGCATGAAGAAGGGGGATCGCATCCCTGGCTTGATCGGTTGGGAATATCACGGCGATCCTCCGACCGACATTCCCGGTTTGGAAATCGTCGGCGAAGGGACCGCACTGCAAGGGGGCACGCGACCTCAACATTGGACCGCGACGATTTATCCCGGCCCGAAGAACAATTTCGTGTTCAATGCCTCGACGATCTTCTGGTGCCAAGACCTGTCGAGTCCCCCCGGCCACATGCTGCCGTGGTCTCACTGGAGCCGCCCGCACGGCCCCGACGAACGAGTCCAACGCATCACGCACAACCTGCTGCGTCGCGCGCTGGCGAGTCGCTGAGCCTTCCCAGCCAATGGCGAGAGCGGCGCTTGGTGTGTCGCGAGCCAGCATGAGGAACTTCGTTTCTGTCACTCCGCCTGTTTAGCGTCGGTCATTCAAACCGCCGGCGCATCTCTTCGCTGGAGACGCCCCCTTGGATCGGACACGGGCGCGCGAGCGCGGGAATCACCCCCGCGAGGGAGGTGGCGTTATTCAACGACCTTTCTGGTCGGCATCCAGGTTGAGCAGGAGTCGCGAGTGGTTGCCGATGTCGCGGTCGTCCGTCGCCGTAGAATCAGGTCGGAGCGAATCGCGTCAATTCGGAGATGCGATCGAAGTCAGCGTCGCAACTTGCCAGGTTCACCAGTTCTTGGTGTTGCATGATGGCGACGATCAAAGCGTCATTGCTCAACAATCCGGTCTGCTGACTGATGGCGGTGGCATCGACGATGCGGTCACCGGAAATGGTCAGCAGGTGAATGCGACTGGCGACGATGAACTCGATGGCTTGTCGGAAACGCGTCAGTTTTTGAAGTTCTTGCGGCTGCCGTTTCAGGCGATTCGCGATCCCGGCATACGGCCACGAAAACGTGGTGCAAGCTTCCAACGTCATCAACCGGTGAGCCGTCTCACTCAAGACGTGTGTGGAAGTGAAACCATCCAGTTCCTGGCGTTCGATGCGATCCAGCAGCGCCGTACATGCGGTTCCGAAGGTGGGATGTTGCGCGAAGTGGTAGACGAAGATGTTGGCATCGAGAAAGAGTGTCGCGCCGTCTGACAGATCAGCGAAGGTCATGGCCCCTCCTGCGGATCAAGGTCCGGGTCCAAAGCGATGAGTTCGAGCGTCTCGACGTCGCCGGGCCAGCGAATCATGCCGGCAGTTTGTTTGGCCCAACTGCTGGTCGTCTCCACCGTCACGCGCACATGCTCCTGTTCCGCCAGAGGTAGCGGTTGTTGGAACTTCAACATCCCATTTTCATAGACAGCTTCAGCGGTGATGGACATGGCACATCTCTCCCAAGACTCAACTCGTTCAAAGTCTCACGGCATCAGAATACGCATTGCCGAGCGGCAGCGGGATGGCATTCTTACGACTCGTGAGTTTTTGGAGCAGCCCACAAATGCTTTGCCGAATGGAAGTCACGGAGTAGCGACTTTGAACGCGAACGGAATCGCCTCCAACATTCGACCGTGTCATTCAAACCGCCGGCGCATCTCTTCGCTGGAGACGCCCCCCTCGGATCGAACACGGGCGCGTGAGCGTTCGATCAATTCGATGAATTTTGGATTCGTGCTGAGACCGACGGTTTCTAGATCGACGTTTTCGATCGAAACAAGGGCCGCGACGGGAAGTCCTTGTTCCGTCACGATCAGAGCGCCGCTTTCCATTTCATCCGCATATTCCGCGAGTGTGGCCGTGGCATCGGACTTTTCGATGACTTTCATAGTTTCACTTCCTCTCCACCGATGAGAACTCGATCGCGGTCTTTGATTCCGACAGCGACCACGGTGACCAAGCTCTCCGGCTTATTGGCAAAATCGTAATAGATGCGAAGATCACCGCAGCGAAGTTCCCAAGGTGCCAGAGGATTGGGGCGCATCCGTTTGCGGTGTCGTGTCTCCAACGAAGGTTGATGGGCAAGCTGCTGTTCGACGTTATCAAACACAGTCGCCCGTTGCCGAGCGGTGAGTGCTCGCAAGTGTCCTTCGGCCTCAGGCGAGTATTCGATTCGGTAATCCAAGATCGTCCCAAGATACCAGATCGTGCGCAACTCGGCTGGATTGTTCGACGCCGTTCCTGGTTTTTGTGCCTGGAATCTTCAAGTCACGGAGCGACTCGTCTACTTCGGAAACAGCGTCTCGAATTCCGGCAGGGCGCGGAGGGGTTTGAGATCGTCGTCTGTCTTCATGTGAGCGAAGTCGTCCCAGCCAGCGGCGAGGGATTCTTTCAGGCAGTCGAGGGCGAGGTTGAGAAACTTCTGCCGCTCGGTCTGTTCCGCATCAGTCGGGATGGGTTTTTCTTTGGTGATAAACTCAGCGCAGCGAGTGTAGACGCGGGCGGCGTTATAGAAGTTGTTCTTGTCCTTCGGGTCCAACGCGCACAGTTTGTCTGCGGCCTGGACGGCGTGGGCGAGTTCGCCGCGTTTGAGCATTTCGGTGGCTCGGAGAAGCAACGACTGCGGCAACACCGTCACGTCCGCTTTGAGCAGCGCTTCCCAATCTCCGGTGGCCAGAATGGTCAACTTGCACGCTGTTATGGCTTTTTCAGCCGCTGTGACACGCAGCTTGTCAAACGGTGAGAGCCGGCAGCGCTGGTCGAGCTCACGAAGTACAGTGAGTGCCTTCTCGTATGACTCGATTGCTGTTGCAAAGTTTTTGTCAGTCTGTTCGCGGCGGCCACGCATGTCGTTGGATATTGCACTGCAGAGCTTCAAGGAGTCCTGGGCACCAGCATCTGATGGAGCCATTTCGGCGCGTGTGTGAAAGTATTCAAACGCCTGCTTGTAATAGTTCTCGGCCTCGTCCAATTTCTCAACGCTCGCGTAGAGGTAGCCGAGGCGGTTCAACGTCGTCGAAAGAAACCACTTATTTAACTCGCTGCTCGGATCGGCCACCGCCAGCCTGCGCCGAAGCTCTAGGGCTTGCTGGTAGTTCTCCAGCGCCACATCCAACTTACCCACCTGCACGCCGAGCTCGCCAAAATCGAAGAGGGTCAGCGCCAGGTCGCTGCTTAACTCGACATTGGTTGGATCAGCCACTGACAGCGTGCGGCGAGCCTGAAGTGCTTCTTGGTAAGACTCCAGTGCCAGATTAAGTTCGCCTGACTGCCGATAAAGCCCGCCGAGATGTTCTCGGCGGTGCGCCAGGGCATCGCTCGTTTCTCTAATGGCGGATTCTAATGCCAGCCGCGTCGTCACGTTGGCCTCTGCCAACTCAGTGTTCTTCGACGCCAATTCCTTATTGGATTTCCCAAGCTGCTCGTTCTTGGATTCCAGATCGCGTGAGTGCTTGCCCTCTTGCACACCCCAGCCGATGACGCCGAGGAAGCTCATGAGAATCGTGGCGGCGGTTGTGGTGACGGTCGTGCGATGCTGCTTCATCCAGCGTTGTGTTCGGATGCTGAAGGGTTCGATCATGGCCGAGACCGGTTGGTCGTCGAGCCAGGCTTGCAGGTCGTCGGCGAGGAGTTTTGCGGTGCGGTAGCGTGAATCGGCGCGGAGGGACATCGTGCGTAAACAGATCGCCTCCAAGGCTCGCGGGGCGGCGGGGTTCACGGTGGTCGGTCGCGGGAATTTTCCGGCGGCGGCGCGTGCCACTTGTTCGATCACGCTCAACTTTTCGGGACCGGCCGGGAGCGGGCGTGCTCCGATGGGGGCTTGGTTGGTCAAGACGGAGAACAGGATCGCTCCCAGCGCGTACACGTCGGTGGCGTGGCCCAGCTTGTCGATCTCGCCGCGGGCTTGTTCGGGACTCATGTATTTGGGAGTCCCCATCGTCTGACCCGCGACCGTCGGCGCGGAACCGCTGTCGGGCGAGAGACGGAGCGAGGGTTCGTAGTCTTGTGAAGGCGGCTCGGTCGGGAGAGCGGCCGCAGCGCTGGGTGGCTCGGTCGGGAGACCGGCCACAACCGCAATCTTCTTGGCCAAGCCCCAATCGACGACGAGCGTCTCGCCGTACTTGCCGAGCATCACGTTGTCCGGCTTGAGATCGCGATGTAGCACGCCCTTGCTGTGCGCGTACTCGATGGCTTGGCAGACGTCGATCAGCCGGCCGATCAACTGCCGGAACTCCGGGTTGAGCGTGTACGCGAGGCGGCTCGACGAGTGCCGGCTGTGAAACTGCCCGATGGCGTCGTGCAGGCTCTGACCGCGAATGAAGCGCATCGCGTAGAACGGCCGGCCGTCGGAAAACTGGCCGAGGCCATACACCGGCACGATGCCCGGATGCTCCAGCTTGCCGGTGATTTCGCCTTCGAGCAGGAATCGCGCACGGTTCTGCAAGTCGCGTTCATACTTCGGCTTGATCTCTTTGAACGCAACCTCGCGATGCAACTCCATGTCTTCGGCGATCGAGACTTGGCCGAGTCCACCTTCTTTGAAGGGCCGCACGATGCGGAAGCGACCGGCCTGTCGCGGCGCGTCGATGATCGTGGGAACGTCGGATTGCTCCGTAGCCACGGGCGGCTCGCCGGTGACTTGCGGCGGAGGAGGACTCACACGCGAGCCGCGTGTGGCTACGACCAAGCTGGCGTTCAGGTCTGGGTCTCCGAGTTCTTTCAGCGACTGAACAACCTCTTCGACGGAACTGATCGCGGCCAAGCTTTGTTCGGCGCTGCCGCCATGCCGTGCGACATGCCGATCGACCATCGGTTCCAGCGCGGCTCGGTCATCGGCCGACATGTGGGCGAGTTCGACCAGCAGTTCCCCCAGCGGGCGAGATTTCTGCAACGTCCAGGCTTGCAATGCAGCGATCAATCCGGCTTGCGTGATGAACTCCATCTGCAACGCCAGCACACCGAACAACACATTGCGATCAGATTGCGATGCCGACATGACTCAACCTCAAATGGAGATGACTGCGAAGCGGATCATGGAATCGATCAACCATGAGACCAACGGCCGGATCATCTCGCAAGTTGATCGCTGGCCGCCGTGCGAATTTGTCTCCAGCGGTTGCAAGCGTCACAACCGTCGATAGCCTCTTTGCTGACTTCATGCCTAGAATTTGTCCGCTCCCACCCGCTTTCCCGCCGATGTTGAATCCAGCTCACCCAAAGGGTCCACGATGCTGACGATTCGCGATCACCTGCCGACGCACAATTGCCAGGGTTATTCACGGCGCGAGTTTCTGCGCGTCGGAGCGATCGGTGCCGGAGCGTGTTCGCTGGCAGGATTGCTGCAAGCGAAGTCGCAAGCGGGCAGTGCGGACATCCTGCGCGACCGCTCGGTCGTGCTCCTGTTTTTGCAAGGTGGCCCGCCTCATATCGAGTTCTTTGATCCAAAAATGACAGCGCCGGCGGAGATTCACTGCGTCACCGGCGAGATCCAAACGAAGCTTCCGGGCATCACGTTTGGCAGCACGTTTCCAAAGCTGGCCGCGATAGCCGACCGATTCACCATCGTGCGGTCGTATGGATCGGGACAATCCGGGCACACCTACGGTGAAGTGGTCAGCGGTCAGAATCCGTCGGGGGCGTCGATCAGTTCGATCTACGCTCGCGTGCGCGGCAACAATCATCCGCAGACCGGCTTGCCAACCAATGTGCTCGTGCTGCCAGAAGCCGTGAAAGACGGACTTGTGATGGGCAGCAACTTCGA
>CAMDEA010000071.1 GCA_945893045.1 Planctomyces sp. SH-PL62 | reverse complement strand
GCCGGGGGACTCGCGGCTGGAGGCTCGCATCCGGTCTTACGAGCTGGCCGCGAAGATGCAGCTCTCCGCGCCCGAGGCGTTGGACATCTCCAAAGAGCCGGCTCACATCTTGAAGATGTACGGCCTCGATCAGCCGGGGCGGACGTATCCCGACGCGATCAACATCCCCGAAGAGGCGGAATACTTCGGCCGCAAATGCCTGATCGCTCGGCGGTTGCTAGAGCGGGATGTGCGCTTCATCCAGATTTGGTCGGGCAACGACAACAGTTTCCCGCGCCGTAATTGGGACAGCCACGAAGACGTCGAACGCGATCACCGCCCGCTCGCGATGGGCATGGCCATCGGAGCCGCCGCGCTCATCAAGGATCTGAAACAGCGCGGCCTGCTCGACGACACGCTCATCCTTTGGACCACCGAGTTCGGCCGGATGCCTTCGACTCAAGGCTCAAAGGGCCGAGACCACAACCCGTTCGTCTTCACCAACTGGCTCTGTGGCGGCGGCATCAAGGGAGGCACGACTCACGGCCTCTCCGACCAATGGGGCTACAAACCGCTCGACCGCGAACACCCCACCGAGGTCTACGACATCCACGCCACGATCCTGCACCTGCTGGGCATCGACCACACCAAGCTGACCGTCCGCCACAACGGCATCGACCGCCGCCTGACCGACGTGCATGGGCATGTGATTGACGAGATCGTCGCGTAGAATTCGCCTCTCGCATCGCTTGTGCCATTTTGAGGCGGCTTCAGCAATGACGTACTACGAATTCATCTGGACCGACGAAATAATTGACCACTTGGCGGAGCGCGGCGTCAGCCCTGACGACTTTGAAGAAGTGGTGAGCGAACCGGATCGAATTGGCTACAGCCGCAGTTCCGGCGCTCCGTGCTGCTGGGGCGAAACTTCGGATGGCCGATTCTTGTTTTGCGTTTATGATCTTGAAGACGACGGAATCACCGTCATCCCCCGAACCGCTTACGACACTCGCCGGCTTGGTCAGTAAATCGTTTCTATTCAAGATAGGTTTGCCATGAGCGCGACTGCCAAAACCATTTCACCCGAAAAGCTGGCCGACATCCGAGCCAGTTGGCCCAATCTCGAGGCCGAACTTCCTGAGCAACAGGAGCGGCTCTCACGCATGAACGAAGCGGCGGCTGAAAGCTCACTGACCGGGCGGCTTCGCCAAGCGGTCCATCACAGCGGCCAACAAGTACCGCAAATCGCTACCGCAGCGGGGATCGCGCCAGAAGTTCTCTGCGATTGGCTTGAAGGACTGCGAACGCTGCGATCCGATGTGCTCGATCGCATTGCTCAAGCCATTGGAGCGTCCACCTACTTTTCGGTTCTGTCCAAGTCGGCAAAGACTTCTGGCTGATCGTGCCAGAGACGATCGGCCACAACGACGTCGATACACTCTCGGACAAGAACTTCCCGCGCATCAGTTGCCCTCCAGGAGAAGCGAGCGTGCTCCACACTCAATGGCCCACTTTGACCATGCCTCGCCGAGCGGCTTTGCAAATCGGAGCGGGCCTGTTTGGGCTGAATCTTCCACGATTCCTGCAAGCGGCTGGAGAGGCCCGAGCACCGAAGTCGGATCTTTCGTGCATCTTCATTTTTTTGGCTGGTGGCGCTAGTCAATTCGAGACGTTTGATCCAAAGCCAGATGCTCCCGCTGAAATTCGTGGCCTCTGGAATCCGACGCAGACCAACGTGCCGGGGATCGCCATTTGCGAGAAGTTGCCGCTCATGGCGCAGCGGATGGATCGAGTGGCGGTGATTCGCTCGTGGCAGGGGAAGAACGGCGGGCATGACACCGGGTCGCAGCATGTCACCAGTGGGTTCTTGCCGCAGCGCGGCGGGCAGTACTTCCCGAACTTCGGTTGTTTGGTGTCGGCGCTGTCGGGCAGTAAGGTGGATGGGGTTCCGGCTCACTTTGGTTTGCCGGTCGCGGCTCGTTACACGAATCCACCGGGCTATCTGGGACCGGCGTTTGATGCGTTCAACATCAAGGGGGATCCGCGCAAGCCCGACCTGCAAGGGAGCAAGTTGAAGCTCGCGCCTGTGCGGTTTGAGGATCGGCGTTCGATGCTCACGCAACTAGAGAATCTTGGCCGATTGAACGAGCGCGGCACCGACGCTTATGAGGCTCACGACAAGTTCTCGGAAGAAGCGATCTCGCTGCTGACCAGCGGTGCGATGGAGCGGGCCATGAATCTCGATGCGGAACCGTTGGCTCTGCGCGAACGCTATGGCTTGAACATCTACGGTCAGCGAGTCCTGATGGCTCGCCGCTTGATCGAAGCGGGTGCTCGGTTTGTGACCATCAATCAAGCGGTGCAAGGGGGACTGTTCGGAGCGGGAACGACCGACGGGACTTGGGACAATCATCAACTGTTGTTTGATTCGATGATGTCGTTCGCCCATCAGCCGGCCAACATTCCGACCGGTTACAAGTGGCATCCCTACGAGGGGCCGGGCAACTTGCCGCAGTTGGATATGTCACTCTCGACGCTGTTGGATGATCTGTCAGAGCGCGGTCTTTTGGACAACACGCTGGTTGTGGTCATGGGCGAGTTCGGACGGACTCCGCGCATCAACAGAGACGGCGGCCGCGATCATTATCCGAATGCCGGATCGTTGTTGATGGCCGGTGGCCGAGTCCAACGGGGCGCGGTGATCGGTGCCACCGATCGGAACGGGAGCATTCCGGCCACTCGGCCGTGGGGACCGGAAGATGTCGCCGCGTCGATCTACCACGCGCTGGGTATCGACTCGCATCGCACCTATTTCCCGCGCCTGCCGCGTCCCACGCCGATCGCCGACGGACAGGTGATCGACGGGCTGTTCAGCTAAGCGATTTCAGGAACATAAGAGAGCCCGACGAATCAACGGAGACGACGCATGTGACATTCGTCGTCTCCTTCCATTCGTCGGGCTGTTCCTTTTGCTTCAACTACGTAGCGGGATGAGCGCTCGCAGCCGGGCATCGCGCAGATAAAGCCCCAGCCAGATCACGACGCCGATCAGAATCGGGCCGATGAATGGATCGCTGATTCGTACATGGGTCGCGGTTGCACCGCCGAGGTAGCCTGTCAGAAGGATCGCACCGAGCACTGATGTGCGAGGAACGACGTAGAGAGCCACGCAAACCAGTTCGACGATGCCGATGCCAAGAGCCAAGTCGTCGGGCCAGCCGAGTCTGGCAAACTCTTTCACGAGGTCCGGCGGCTTCATCAATTTCATCGCGCCGCTCATGAGCAGCATCAGGGCCGACAGAGTGGTCAGCACTCGGCCGGTCCAGAGCAGCTTCTTCGAGAAGGGTGCCGCGTGAGCGTCCGCTGACATGGAGCTTCCTTTTCACGATTACTTCGGCATCGGCAGAACAATGAGGGCATTTTCGGCAAACGTGGCCTCGCCCGCTTTGCCGTTGATCTTGTACTGAATCTTCAACTGCTTGACCGTGTTCGGGGCCGGGTCGCCGCCGAAGCTGGAGTTGTAGCCGTCCCCGGCCAACGTAATCAGCGGCAAGTCCGTGACCTGCTTGCGGACGATCGCGGTTACGTCTTTTTGTGTCGCACCGGAGCCGTATTCGGCTTTGACGATTTCGACTTTCACCTTTTCAAAGCCAGCTTTGGTGAGTTGTTCGCTGACGTTGACCCCTTTGGTTCCAAGCTTCTGGGCGATGCGCAGCGCTGCCTGCGTGGCGTCTTCTTTCAGTTCCGGATTCTTCATGAGTTTGATGGCCACTTTCAGCGTCTCGGTGCTCGGCTTAATTTCGAGCACGTCAATCACCAGCTTTTGTTCGGCCGGCTGTTTCGTGAGGTCGAGCGCTTTCTGGCACATCTCCGCCCGCTGTTCGTCGGGCATGGCGAACCTTCGCGCGAGGGCGATGTAGCCTTTGAGCGCACGGCTGCGATATTGAGCTGATGGCCCCGTCTTCGCGTAATCCAACAGCACGGGCGCGTCTTCGACTCCGTTCCACTTGCCGAGCAATTTGCTGCCGGCGTCTTGAAGTAGCGGGCTGTCGCTCTTCGCCGCGGCGACAATCGCCTTCAGCGCTTTGTTTCCGCCGACATCTCCCAGCGTTTCCAACAGGATCGTCTTCGCTGCGGCCGGTGAGTCGTCCAAGGCTTTCGACAAGACTTCCGCGCACGCTTCGCGGTCGGGCATGCGAATGCTCGCGGTCTTCAACGCTTGTTGAGCCACTTCGGCTTCATCGGCATTCTTCGGTTTGACAACCAGCGCGATCAACACGGGCAGATTCTTGAGAGCAACGGTCTCACCCAACGCGAGCAAGGCGGCACTGCGAACTTTCTTGTCGGTGTTGTCCAACGCCTTGATCAATGCCGACGTGGCTTCGATGCGTCGCTGACCGACAAGCTCGATCAGCAGCGGGTACGTTTTGCCCTTGGCATTCGGGAGCATCGCGGCGATTTCCGAATTCACTTTATCGCCTGGAAGATCTGCGAGCGTTGCCTTCGCGGCGAGAGCCAAGTCTTCGTCGGTATCGATCGCGGTCTCCAGCAGAGCGGAAAGAGACGATGCGTCGCCGATTTGGCTTAGAGCCTTGATCGCGGCCAAGCGAACGGGCTTCGGCCCGCCGCCAGCGGCTTTCGACACGGCGGCAACGATGACAGTCTCTTTGCGATCGGCCATCGCTTGAACGATCAGCGCTCCGCGTTCGGGAGTCGCCTTGGCCAATTCCGTGGCAAGAGCCTTGTCAACTTCGCTGCCGGGAAACTCGCGAGCGGTGAACAACGCGAGTTCAAACATCTTCTTGTCGGCGGATCGGAATTGTTCGAGCAACAGCGGGATTCCCTCGTCCTTCCGAGCGAGGATCGCACCGCGAGTCGCTTCGACGATGCGTTGCTTCGGAAGTTCGGCTTTGCGGACTTCGTCGTACAGCGCGACCGCTTCAGCCGACTTGCCCGCGGAGTGCCATTGTTCGGCACATAGCACACAGCCTTCAGCAGCGGCCGAGCGGACTTTGGCGGGAGCGCTGGTCAACAGCGGTCGCAGTGACTTCGCGGCGGCTTCGCTGCCGATACGCCCCAAAGCGACTGCGGCAGCGGACGCGACATCTTCGTCTTTGTCGCTCAATCTTTTGGCCAATGCTTCGACCGCGTTCGCATCGCGACGAACGCCAATCGAATTCAGCACGCCGACCAGCAGTCTGCCTTCCAGCGACTCGGAGGCTTTTCGCAACGCCTCATCGGGTGCGGTTCCCGGAATCGCTTCCAGCGCGATCCGTGACCACGAGGCCAATTGCGGATCGGACAGCAACTTTGCCAGATCGGCGACCGATTCGCTCGACCCGTCGATCGCCAGTTTTTTGCAAGCGATCGCCTTGTCTTGCGGCGGTGCATCAGACCGCAGGACAGCGATCAGTTCCTTTTCCTTCTCCGGCGAGGCTTTGATGCCGTCGGCGGCTCTGGCCGCGGTGACTGCCGCGAACATCAGTGCGGCGAGAAAGACAGTGCGAACGAAGCGTTGATTCAAAAGCATGATTTCGGTCCTGATCGTTGAGGCCGGTGGATTTCATGTAACCCGAAGCGTGAGCGAGGGCGGATGCTCCAGGAGATGATGACATTGGGGACGACAGCGAATCTGTCATTCAGACTCGGCGAAGCGTTCGCCCTCGCTCACGCTTCGGGTTACTTGGCTTGAATTACAGTCGCCACGGTTCGCGGAGCGCTTCGGAGCGCATGCGGTTGGCGGGTTCGTCGTCGATGAACGTGTTGGTTTTGTTGTCGTATTTGACTTGCCGGTTGAGATAGAGCGCGATGTTGGCCGCATGGCAGGCGATATGGGCGTTGCAGGCCGCGAGAGCGTTCGTCTTCGGCTGCGAGCGCGTCTTCACGCAGTCGAGGAAGTCACGAATGTGGAACGTCGCCGGGTAGCCGCCGATCTCCAGGACCGTGCGACCGGCGAGCAATTCCGGTGAGCTGAGCACCATCTTGCCGCTGTCGCCCGCTTCGACCCAGCCGGTCTCGCCCTCGAACCGCACGGGGCACGAGCCGAGCGGAATCCAATCTTTCTCACGGAAGATCAGTTCGGAGCCGTTCGCGTACTTCGCGACGAGGTGGCCATCTTGCGGCGGGTTGTATTCGATCGGCGGTTCGCAATCGCCCATCGCCCACTGGCAGAGATCCACGCAATGCGAACCCCATTCGAGCACCCCGCCGGCTCCGAACGCGCCGATGAATCCGCCACCCTTTTCAAAGTGGAAGCCGGCGAGCAGTGCCTTGTTGAACGGTCGCCACGCGGCCGGGCCGAGGTAGGTGTCAAAATCGACGACCTCTTTCTCCGGTTCCGGTTCGGCCGGCAGCCAACCGCTCAGCATCGACTTCATTCCGGCCGGATGAGCGAACACTTTTTTCAGCTTGCCGAGCCGCCCCGTCCGAGCCAGCTCGCACGCAAACGCGAAGTGCGGCAGGTTGCGGCGTTGCGTTCCCGCCTGAAAAATCCGCGCGGTGCGTTTGATCGTGTCCCGCAGAATCAGGCTCTGTTCGATGTTCTTCGTGCAAGGTTTCTCGCAGTAGATGTCTTTGCCCGCCTTTGCCGCAGCCATCGACATCGTGCAATGCCAGTTCGGCCCGGTCGCGATCAGCACGGCGTCAATATCGCTGCGGTCGAGCAGTTCGCGGTAGTCGCGGTGCATGTCGCACTTGTCGGTGCCGTACTTCTCGTCGACCATTTTTTTGACCAGCGTGCGGCGAGCTTCTTTCACGTCGCACACGGCGGCGAAGCGAATGTCGCTTTGCTCCAGGAAACAACCGAGGTCGTACAGCCCCCGGTTCCCGATGCCGATCCCGCCGACAATGATCCGCTCGCTGGGAGCTACTGTGCCTTCCAGTCCCAAAGCGGAGCTGGGAATGATCGTCGGTGCCATCACGGCGGCACTGGCCGCCGATAGTGCCGTCTTCAAAAACCGACGCCGAGGAAGCTGCGTTCCCTTGTTCGACATGACTGCTCTCCTGATCGTGGTGCTCGCCAAACCGACAGGACAGCGTTCGCGAATCTGAAGCACGTCCCCGGTGGGCGGGCAGCATATCCCCACGGCATTCCACGTTCCACACACCACCGGGCGTCGTCTCGAAATCGTGCTCAGCGCGGGAGGCTGCAAGTGTCGAACAGAACTCCGCCTAATCGACGTTCCGAATGCGAGTCGCGGGAGCGACTCGCCTACGTAGCTCAGTCGCTCCTGCGACTGAGATTCCATTCGGTGAGATATTCTTAGATTGAGAATTGAGATTCCTGATTGTCCCCAGTGTTGATTGCGTCGAAGACATCGTTGGGCGATCCGAAGAATAAATCTCGCGCATCGTCGCCGAAGAGCCGGTCGATCTCGCTATCACTTTGAAGAGTGGTGACACCCAACTTCGTTGTGCCGTTGGCACCACCGGGGCCCGTAGTTAAGTGCGTCACGCGTGCGTTGTAGTTCGTCGCACTCGACCACTCGGCCAAGATGGCCTTCAGCGCCGCGGTATTCAGGGAGGTCGTGCCGCCGATCAAGATATCGTCGTCAACGCCGCCCGAGACCACGTCTACATCGGAGCCACCGATCAGGATGTCGCGCCCGCTGCCGCCGATGAGGACATCTTGGTCCGCTTGGCCATCCAGGATGTCGTGGTCATCGCCGCCATCCAGGTTGTCCGCGCCGGCTCCACCAAAGAGCGTGTCTTGGCCGGCACCTCCCACGAGCATGTCGTTGCCGCCGTTCCCTTCCAGCGAGTCTTTGCCACCTCGGCCGTCGAGCAGATCGTTGCCGCTGCCTCCGAAGAGTTTGTCATCTCCCTCCAAACCGTTGAGCGTGACGGCTCCCGAAAAATTGGTCGCCGTCAACGTGTTGGCAGAATTCGTTCCGGTGAGTGAGGCTTCTTCGATGTTGTTGCTGAGCAAGATGTCCGAGCCGTTGCCGATCAACGTCAGCAAGACGGAGTTAATGGTGAAGTTGAATCCGGCTTCGACAATGCGATCCGTTCCCTCGCCCCCTTCAAACCGGTCGATACCGGCTTCCCCGGTCAGTGTGTCGTTGCCGTTGCCGCCCAAGAGGCAATCATCACCCAGTTGGCCGCTCAAGAAGTCGTCGAAGGGGGTGCCGGTCAGTGTGTCTTTGCCTCCGCCACCCAGCAGCGTGACGCTGCCTCGTGTGAAGCTCTCGGAATTCATGGTGTCGATTCCCGCACCACCCGTCAGGTGGGCGTGTTCGAGGTTCGACAGCGTGTCGCCGCCGAAGCCGGACAGTGAAGTGTCAGTGAGCAGGAACGTCGTCGCGGCCGTGGCCTTGCTGACTTCGATCAAGCGATCGACTCCGTCCTCGCCGCCGCCGATCGTGTCAGCCCCCAAGCCACCCGTCAGCGAATCGTCGCCTCCTTGACCATCCAAAAGGTCGCCGCTGGTTCCTCCAACCAGAGAGTCGCCTCCTCCGCCTCCCAACAAAGTCACAGCAAAGGTCAGCGAACTCGCGTTGATCGTGTCGGGGCCGCTGCCGCCCGTCAGTGAGACGGCGTCAAATCCCGACAGCGTCTCGATGACGATGGCGGTCGTTCCAGGGGTTGCCGTCGTCAGCCTCGTGGCGATGATCGTGACGATGCCGCTGACGGATTCAATCAACGTGTCTCTGGTGCCGGCGTCCGTTCCTCCCGTCAGAGTGTCGCGTCCCAAGCCGCCAGTGATGGTGTCGTTTCCTTTGCCCCCCACAATGGAATCCGCTCCGGTGCCGCCGATGAGCGTGTCGTTTCCATTTCCTCCCGTCAGGGTGGTGTCGCCTCCGTAAGCGGAGGCATCAATCCGCGAGCCGACGTTCGATGTGGACAGCTTCGCCTTCTCGATCGAGTTCAACGTGTCTGAGCCGTGTCCAAGCAAGCTGATCGGAGTCAGCACGAAGTTGCTCGCCAGAGTGTTGGCCAGATCCGACTCGGTGATGCTGTCGATCTCGCTGCCGCCAAGGAGCTGATCATCGCCGCCGTTTCCGGTCAACGAGTCATCGCCGGCACCGCCGTCGAGCACGTCCGCAAAACCACCGCCGACCAAGGTGTCTTTGCCAATCCCGCCGACCAGAGTCACGTTGCCTGGGAAAATATCGACGATGATCTTGTCCGCTCCCCCCGCGCCGGTCAGCGACAGCTCTTCAAACGCCTCGATGGTGTCTGTGCCGAAGCCGGTGAGCGTCAGTCTTCCCGGGCTGCCCGTCACCATCTTGAGGCTCACGTTGAGCGCGACAATTCCCGTTTGAGTTTCCACCAGCCGATCGCGGCCGCCGCCACCTCTGAGCACATCGTTGCCGGCTCCGCCGCTGATTTGCTCGGCAACATTTTCAAAGTTGGTGCCCGTGATCAGGTCAACTCCGGCGTCGCCCCTGAGGTCGATCGTCCGCAGCCGTTCATACAGATCACGATTCAAACCGGAGAGGTTGATCGTGTCCGCCCCGGCTCGGCCGACGATCGTCAGCGAGCGGATGAATCGCGAGTTCATCCCATCGGCATGTGTGTCGAGAATCCTGTTGATCGTGACTCGCAAGCGGCCATCAACGGTGTCGGCCACAAGCGGGAAAGTGCTGGTCGTCGGCGGAACTTCGTAGCGCACATCGAAGAGGTCATTCACCGTCAATGACACAGTCGCTTCCGTGCTGGTCAGCGCCGAGCCACCCGCCGAGCCGTCGTCCATCACGGTGAAGGTGAAGCTGTCGGGACCGGCATAGCCCGTCGTCGGCGTGTAAATCACCGATCCTGTTTGCGAGTTGAAACCGCTCAGAATGCCGTGCAGCGGATTGGTTGCAATCGCATAAGTCAGAGTCTGAGTCACGTCGGCATCACCGTCGTGGCCACCGAGCGTCAACGTGACGGCCGCATCCTCATCGGTCGTCGCCTGCTGTTCGTTCGCGACCGGGCGATCGTTGATCGGGGTGACGGTCAGTTGAACCGTCGCCGGCGAACTGGTCCGTGCCTCCCCTCCTGCCGTGCTGTCGTCGGTCACGGTAAAGGTGAAGCTATCCGAGCCATTGAATTCGGGGCTCGGTGAATAGATCACCGCGCCGGTTGCGGAATCAAACCCACTCAACTCGCCGTGACTTGGCAAGCTCGCGATCGCGAACGTGAGCGTCTGAATCACTTCGGGATCGCCATCCATGCCGGCCAAAGACATTGCTTTCGCGATATCTTCCTCGGTCGAAACCGATTGCGGTGCCGCTTCCGGATCATCGTTGATCGCCGTGCTCGCGAGATTCACCGTGACCAACTCCGAACTGACCTGACCGTCGAACGTTCGGTAAGTGAACGAGTCGCTGCCGTGATAGTTTTCGGTCGGCCGATAGGTGAATGATCCATTGGAGTTCAGCGACAGAGTTCCGTGCGTGACGGCATCGACCAGATTCACCGTCAGCGAATCGCCATCGACATCGGTGTCGTTGAACAGCACCCCGTCCGCGGCCGAGACCTCCAGCGTCGTGTCTTCGGTCACCGAATAGGTGTCGATCCCCCCGACTGGCGCATCGTTGCGCGATTCCACGGTCAGCGAGACCGTGACCGCGTCGCTGTTCAGTTCCGCGCCGCCAGCGAGCGTGTCGTCGGTGACTCGGAAGGTAAAGCTGTCCGAGCCGTGATAGTTCTCAGCGGGCGTGTAAGTGACTCGCCCCGTGGAAGCATCCAGAGTGCCGAGCGTTCCGTGAGTCGGCGGCATGACGATCGAGAACGTCAGCGACTGAGTCACCTCCGGGTCGCGATCGGCACCGGTCAGCGTCACTTCTTTGGCGATGTCTTCGGGGGTCGTGACCGACTGCGCATCGGCTGCCGGTTGGTCGTTACGAGACGTGACGGTGATCGTGAAGGTTTGCGGATCGCTGGTGTCCTTGCCGCCGTTGGCTGTGCCACCATCGTCGTGAATCCGGACGGTCACGGTGGCAAACCCGTTGGCGTTGTCGGCGGAGGTATAGGTCAGCGTGCCGTCAGCGGAGATCGCCGGCTGGACGCTGAAGAGATTGTTGTTGTCGTTCAGCACGACGAAATCGACCGCCTGAGCTGGTTCATTCGAGCCACCGGAACTGATCGACGTGGCCCAATTCGTGATCTCTCGTGTTCCCGCGTCTTCATCGACCAATTGGTTCGCACCTTTCGTGAAGCTCGGCGGTTGATTCAGTGTTTCGAGCGTGAAGCTGACGTCGTTCACATCCAACGATTCGACGACTCGCACCGTCACGAAGCCGGGTTGCAGCGTGTTTCTCAGGACGGAGATTCGTTCGCTGTCTTTATCGGCGATGATCAGATCGGGCGCACCGTTGCCATCGAGATCCCGCGCGACGATTGAGAATCGCAATGCTCCGGAAGATTCGTTGAGCACACCGGCCGACTCCGGCGATAAGAACTGCGCCGTGCCATCGTTCCGCAGCAAGCTGACATCGGGAGTGACGGCATCGCCCGCATTGGCCTGATGCGTCACGGCCAGATCGAGGTCGCCGTCCCCTTCGAGGTCGATGGCGACGATGGCCGCCGGGCCGACATCGGCCGCGAAGATGCGCGGCGACAGGAAGAAGCCCCCTTGATTCACAAACACCGCAACCGAGTTCGACAGGAATCGGGTGACGGCGAAATCCTGGCGCTGATCGCCGTTGAAATCGCCGGCCACGATACCGATCGGAGCATCCCCCACCGACACCAGTTGGCTGAGCGAGTACCGGCCGTTGGCGTTTCGGCTCAGGATCGCGACCTGCTCGGTATCGCGCAGCGTGATCAGCAATTCGGGTTTGCTGTCGCCGAGCACATCAGCGGCGGCGATCGCCAGCGGAACCGTTTCCAGTGCCTCAGAGCTGACTGAAAACGTGCCCGATCCGTTGTTCGTCAGGATCGAAACATTGCGGCCGAACTCATTGGTCGTCACGAGATCCAGGTCGCCGTCCAAATCCAGATCAACGGCGATGATCGAGCGTGGTCCGGCACCGACCGTCACATTGACGGCATCCAATTCGGGCTTCATATCGACGATTCGCACGAACGAGCCATTGGTGTTGCGTATGATCGAAACATTCTTTGTGTAGGTGTTGGCGACAGCTAAGTCATCTCCGTTGTTCAGACCGTCGAAGTTCCCGGAGACAACCGCGAACGCTCCAAATCCTCGGCTGAGTCCCAAGTCGAGTTCCATGGAATCCACTTGGCCAGCCGTCAGCGATTGGAATAGCAGACTCACATTGCTGGTGTCCTCGTTGGCAACCGCGATATCGAGCAACGAGTCCATGTTGAAGTTGCCCACGGCGACGGCTTGCGGCCCACCGCCGGCGACGAACTCAGTACGTTCAAAGCGATTGGTCAGCGGCGACGTTTGACGCTTGCCGGTGCCAGCGAGGTCCATCCGAATCTGATACGACCCCGGTCGAACATTGAAGATCGAATAGCTGCCGGCCTCGTCGGCGGAGGTCGCGGGATTGTCGCCGACGGTTGTCGCACGCGACTCGGTCGGATCGAGGATCGAGTTCCCGTTGAGATCGGCATAGACCACGATCCCGGCCAGTCCTTCGTTTGGATCGCGGACGCGGTCATCATTGAAGTCTTCAAACACGAATCCCTGGATGGCCGAATCGCCCGACTGTCCGCTGGTCCCGGAATCACCGACACCAAAACTGACGCTCTCGCGGAACTCGCCGGCACCGAGCGTGAACGTGTACCGGCCGCCGTTCGTCCCCGGAGCCGTGACTGTGAATCCGGTGCGGGGCATCAGCCCGACCGTGTAGCTTCGCAAAGACTTCAACTCGCGGAAGACATACTCGCCCGCCGGGCTGCTCGCGTTGTTGGGATCGGCGGCACTGGTGACGCGATTCGGTTCCGGATCGACGGTGTTGGAGTCGCCGTCGATGTCTTGATCGAAGAGGCCGTCATTGTCGAGATCAAGGAACACGGTCCAGCCAGCCAAGCCTGATTCGGTCGTGTCCTGTTCGCCGTTGCCGTTCGCATCGGCGAAGACGACGCCACGAATCTCACCCGCCAGCGCGCGGTTGCCGAAGTTGATCCCGGTCGCGACATCACCCGGATTGAGCTGCACCGTGTATCCGATTTGCGGAGTGCTCAACACCACGCGCGCGTTGTTCGAGCCACCATTCGCGCTGACCAGATCGATCCCATTGAGTCCATCGAAGTCCGCCACCGCGAGACTGGTCGGCGAAGTTGATCCGGCACCCAGCGGCACGACGAGCGGTGCCGCGAACAATCGCGTCGCACCCGCACTGCCGTTGGGGTCCACACCGACCGTCAGCGACGGTCCGAGCAGAATCTGTGAGGGATGAATCGTCTGACTGAAGCCCCCCGAGCTACGAACGGTCGGTTGTTCGTTGCCAGTCAGGTCGAGCGCGAATGTCTGCAAACCCAAACCGGTCGCACGGAACCGCGCGGCTCCCACGCGGGCAAACAGCCGAGCCGTGTCGGGATTCGGATCGGAGAGCAGAATCCGGCCGTTCAAGTTGTCGATCAACCCGCGCAAGTTGTTGAAGGGGGGGGCATCTTCATCGACCCCCACCGGGTCCGAGCCATTGAACAGCCCAGTCGTGATGACCTCGTCGAACATCGACAAGCTGGGGTCGAATCGCAGATCGACCGCGGCGGAGAGGATTTCTTCCGTGGCTTCAAACTCGTCGAGCGTCGCCGGGAAATCGGGATGACCGACCACCAGCCGGTCGCGGACCCACACCTCGACGAAGTAATCCGCTCCCTCCAGCACCGAAGTCAGCGACGTCGGCAAAGCCTCGGCCGTGACTTGCGGCGTGATGTCGCGCGTGATCACGAGCGCGTACTCGAACGTCTGCTGCGGTGCGACCGAGACGATAAACGTGTCCGAGACCTGCAAGCCACCAGCGTCTGTCGCTCGCACGGTGACAGTCGCCGGGCTGCGATTCTGACCGGCGGAATAGTCGAGGTACTCGAACGACAACTCATGGCCATTGATAAGCCGCACATCGACGAGCGCCGGATTCGTGCTGGCCACAAGGCTGAACGTCAGCGTGTCGCCGTTATCCGGGTCCACGAAGAGCGGTGCCAGGTCCACGGTCTCCGGCTCGTCGCCGTCGCGCCGCGAGCGGTTGTCGAGCCCGCTGCCTACCAGCACGGGCTGCTCGTTGACGTTGGCCACGTTGATCGTGATCACTGCGTCGCGGAACAGGTCCGCCGTGTCGGTCGCTCGCAGCGTCAGCGAGTACGACGCATCCGCTTCAAAGTCGAACGGCGCCTTGACGAACAGGTCGCCGGTCGCGGCATCGAACGTGAAGTCATCGCGATCGCCGTCCGTGATGACGATCGAACGCAGATTGCCGTCCGGATCGCCGAAGACCACACGGCCGATCAACATCCCTTGTGACGAGTTCTCAGTGATCGTGAAGTTCTGCGCCGCGAGTGTCGGTCGCCGATTGAGCGGCAACTCGAACGCACCGATATCGACCGTCGCCGTGCCGAGATCCCGGCCATCGACGTCGCGCGGCAGACCGCGCTGATCGAACTGCGGCGCGTCTGTGTCGTCACCGGCATCGACCGCCGGACTGAAGACGACCGTCACGCCGATTTGCCGAACTTCCAAGGCATGCGTTTTGGTCGGCCCGCCGTTATTGGCCAGGTCGAGCAACTTCGGATCAATGACCGCGCCGGCTTCGCCAACCAGATCGCCGTTCTGCCCGGCAGTGAAGCTTGTCACCAGTCCGCGATTACCGATCAGGTTGTGCCCCAGCGAGACGAACGTGCCATGCACGTCCGGATTGCTGGTCGTCGAAGAGTTCGTGGCGATCAACGAGTTCTTCACGCTGGCCGAACCGCTCGCGACCGCGACGCCACCGCCATTCCGGCCGGAGACATTCCGCGCAATCGTGACATGATTGAGCGACAGCGTGCCGGTCTGATGAAACAACCCACCGCCGTCGAAGTCCGCCGTGTTGGCCGAGAACGTCGAGTTCGTGATCGTCGCCGCCCCGCGCGTCCACAAGCCACCGCCGACGCGCGTCGTACCGGTCGCTCCGGCCGCCGCCGTCGCCGCGTTGTGGTCGAACGTGCTGCCGGTGATCGTGACCGTGGTGCTGGTATCCGCCGCGACGCCACCGCCGGTCGATTGTCCGCTGCCGCGCGACGTCGTCGAATTCTGCGAGAACGTGCTGGTCGCGATCGACAGCGTCGTTCCCGAACTGGAAAAGATCGCTCCACCGCGCGACGACTGACTCGAACTGACCGCTTCCGCCCGATTCGATTCAAACGTGCTGCCGCTGACCGTCAGCGTCCCCGTGTTGAAGATCGCACCACCGCCAGTCACCGCCTTGTTGTTCCGGAACGTGCTGTCGGCCACGTTGAGCGTGATGCCCGCTCCAGTCGTGGCGATCGCACCACCCAACCCCGTCGCTCCCGACGCGGTGTTGTCGGTGAACGTCGCTTGAGACACCGTCAGCGTCGAGTTCGCCTGCAAGAACAATGCACCACCCGTGCGCGCGTTGTGCCCCACAAGCTCGACCTGGGTGAGAATCAACGTCCCCGACGCATCGACCGCGACCGCGCCGCCGTCCTGAGTGTCGCCAAGCTCGCCGTTGCGCAGCGTCACCCCGACCAATTCCAGCGTCGCGCCATTACGGACATGAAACACGCGATCGAGGTCCGCCGCATCAATGATCGTCTGCCCGATCCCCGCACCCCGAATCCGCAAGTAGCCGCTGGTCACGTCGAGATCACCCGAAGCCGCCGCGTCTTCCGAGCGTGTGCCCAACGAGAACGTGAACGTGCCGGCTGGCAGGACAATCTCGTCATCGCCCGCAATCTGATTGGCCGTCATCACCGCCGCTCGCAGCGTGATCTCGTTCGCCACGCCGGTGTTGACCACGCTGTCACCCGACGTGAGATCGACTTTGTCCGCCATGCTGTTCACGACCAGATTCGCATCGTCGTCGAGAATCGTGCCCGTGGCTTGGCCGTCCGCGATCGTGACGTTGATCGGATTGGACAGTTCGACGAGCACCGTTTCGTCGGGCTCATCCGAGAATTCGCCGAACGGGAGGCCAATGAAGGTGAAATTGGACGTATCGCCTGGCGCGAACGCGACAAATCCCAAGCCGCCGGGTGGCAGAAAGAAGTCGCCACCGGGAATTTCCGGAGCGGGAGGAACACTCGCGGCGGTCGCCGTGCCACCGGTCACCGTGAAGTTCAACGAGACTGGTTTTCCGCTCGTCGCGGACAACGTCACCGGGAACATCAATGTTGCCGGCCCGCGATCTCCTTCGACGACCTGTGCGTCGCCGATCGACACCGTCGGCGGAGCGTCGTTGTCGAGAATCACTCCGGTGATCGTTGAGGTGGCCGGCGGCACAGCGTTCGACACATTGGAAATCGTGACGATCACCGTCTCATCGAACTCGTCGGTCACATCCGCTGGAAGCGCATAGCTCCAATCCACGTTCGTCTGTCCGGCCGGAACGACGATTGTCCGCTGCAGGACGCTACGCTCGAGAACATCAGTCCCCACGGTCGCTGACCCACCGGTGATCGTCGCCACGAACGTGACATCCACCGGTGCCGCCGCTGTTAGCTCCGCTCGGAACGTCAGGATCGCCTGTCCTGAATCACCTTCCGTGACTTCAGCGACCGATGCCGTGCTCGCCGTCAGGTCCGCGATCGTCAACGTTGCGGTGTTGCCGAAGTCACCGATCGACGTCACGCCGGAGTTGACCCGCAGTGCATGCGTGCCGCGCGGCGCTTGACCGAAGACGACATAGCCTTTGCCGGCCGTGTTGCCTCCCGGATTGTTCGGCGCGGCCGCGCCAATCAACAGATCGTCCAGACCATCGCCATTCACGTCCCCCGCGTTCGCGACAAACCCCGCGCGATCACCGCCGCTCGCGCCGGGCAGAACGACACCCGGCAGCGCTGTCTGACCCGTCAGGTACGCCACCGAGGCCTCATCAAAGCTAAAGAGACCGGACAGCGGAAACTCCGCCGGTAACCCGGCGGCCTGGCCGAACACGAGATAGTTTTGCCCGACACTGGACCCGCTGAGATAAGCCCCCATCACGACGTCATCAAAGCCGTCGCCGTTGAAATCGAGCAAGTCGATCGAGAACCCGGCGCGTTCGTACCGGGACGGCCCGGTGAACCGCGTTTGCCGAATCGCTCCGGTGCCATCCAGCGGAACGCTGGCCGGGAAGCCGGCGGACTGACCATAGACGACAAAGATTTCGCCCCGACCCAGGTCGAAACCGAAGCCGCCGAGCACAACGTCATCGAAACCGTCGCCATTGAGATCACCACCGGCGATCGCCTGGCCGATATTCGATCCATGCGTCCCCGCCATCTCAAATCCGTTGGTGCCATTGAGCGTCGAGACGCTGAAGCTGGCGGCGAACGGTGCGCTCTTGCCGAACACGATGTATCCCGCGCCGTTCGCACCACCGCTTCCTAATGCTCCAATGCCGACGTCGTCGAAACCGTCGCCGTTCACATCTCCCACGGCGCTGACGGCCAGCCCGGTGCCGGAGATGGTCCCCGTCACGCGAAAGCCATTCGTCCCGTTGAGCGTCGCCACCGAAAGGCTCGCGAGCGGAATGCCCGCGGAGCCGAACACCACATACGCCGCACCAATGTCGTTGTTGATGCGGAACGCGCCGATGAGCAAGTCGTCGATGCCGTCCCGGTTCACGTCACCCGCGGCGCTGACCACGAGTTCGCCGAGTCCGCTCCCGCTGCTGAGGCTCGGCAAGTTCGCAATCCGGGTCGCTGAAAGCGCGTCGCTGGCGAGGTCGATCGTCGCCGCGAAGCCTCCGGTGCGGCCGCGCACAATGCTGACGAAGCCGCTGTCCGCCGTACCGTTCACCTTCCCACCGATCGCCAAGTCATCAATGCCGTCGCCATTGAAGTCGCCGATACCAGCCAGCCCGCGCGTCAAAACTTCATTGCTGCCAGTCGTGACAATCCGGAATCCATTCGTACCGTCGAGCGTCGTGACGTCGAGATTCGGCGCGAACGGGGTGCCTCGGCCGAACACGACGTAATGAGTCGATTGCTCAGTCGAGAAAATCATGTCGTCAAAGCCGTCCGCATTGAGATCCCCCGCGCTGGAGAGTTCATTCCCCAAATACGTGCCCGCCTCAGTTCCGTTGAACAACACGCCGCGCGACCCATCACCGCTTTCGATCCGCGACAGCGGGAACGATTCGGGATCGGGATGCTGCAGCCCCAACGGCGTCGTGAAGACCGTGCCGATCGGCACAACTTCGCGGACGAGGTATCCGCCTGGCGCAACTTTGTCGAAAACATAAGTGCCCGACTCGTCGCTGCCGCTAGTCGCCGGATTGTCCGCCAACGTGACCGTGCTGCGCTCTCCGGCATCGCGCACGCCGTCGCGGTCGATGTCGAGAAAGACCGTCCGCCCGGCGATGCCCAGTTCGCCAGTATCACGCTGGCCATTGGAGTTGGCGTCGTAGAAAACCCGCCCGCTCAGTTCACCTTCAAACCGTTCGACCGCTCCGATATCGACGGTCGCCGTCCCATCGGCATTGCCATCGACGATGCGCGCCGCGCCACGCTGATCGAGTGCCGAGGTTTCCGTGTTGTCACCTGCGTCGATCAGCGGACTGCCGAGCAACGGCACATGGCTGAGCGTTGAACCACCATTGTCGGCCAACGGACCAAGTCTCGCGTCGAGCGGAGCCTGCACCATGCCAGCAAGGTCGCCGTTGACCCCGTTTGCGAAACCGGTTGCAGAACCGAGCGCCCCGATCAGGTTGTATCCGTCGGAAGTGAAGCTCCCTCTAACATCCGGGTTCCCGGACGTTCCGACATTGCCTGCAACCAGAGAGTTCCTGAGTCGTGCCGACACTGCGAGATCGGCGATGAAGACGCCACCGCCCTGCACGGCGGTGTTGTTCGTGATTGTGCTATTCGTCACAGATTGCGGTAGTGGGTTGCCGGAATTGAAATGGATCGCTCCGCCAACTTCGGCCGAGTTCCCGGAGAAGGTACTGTTGGAGACAACCAACCCGGCCGAACTGTAAATTCCACCTCCGCCTAATCCGCCACTGCCTTCCGAGCGGTTGCCGGAAATCGTCGAAGAGTCGATTGTCAGGACGCCGAACTGGGAATTGGTGTAGATGCCACCTCCTCCAAAGCTCGGACTCACGTTGTTGGAGATTGTGGAGCGTGTGATTGTCCCGGAACCTCCGAGCAAGATTCCGCCGCCTTGCTTTCCTGTGTTGGAATCGACTGTGCTGTCCTCGATCGTGAGCGTGGTCCCCATGAACACCGCCCCGGCTGTTCGGGCCATGTTGCCGGAGAGCACGCTGCGACGAATCGTGGTGACCGCCGGAAACCCAAAGGTACCTCCATAGATCGCACCACCCGTGTCGTCCGCGCTGTTTCCCAGCATTTTGCTATTCGTGATGGTCAAGTCACCTTGATTGTAGATGCCGCCGCCATGCACCGTGGCGACATTGTCTTCGATGACAGAATCTATGATCGTCAGAGTTCCAACATTTGTAATGGCACCGCCAAAGTCGGTTCGACCATTCCGAATTGTGACGCCGCGCAGTTCCACGTTGGACGTTGGCTGAATCGAGAATGCCCGGTCGATTTGATTCGCGTCGATAACGGTCAGATCGCTGCCCGCGCCGAGGATCACGACCGGGGCGGTGACATCCAGATCGCCCGTCGCTCCGCCGTCCTCACCCGCTCCCGCGATCGTGATTAAATACACCCCCACCGGGATCACAATCGTCTGCACGCCCGCGAGCGCGTTCGATTCCATGATCGCCGCGCGCAGCGTCGCTCGCCCTTGAGCATCCGCCACGATGCCGTCGCCGGGGTTCGCATCGACGCTGTCCGCTGTGCTGTTGACGAACAATAGATTCGTGCCGAGTTCGAACGCGCCGATATCCGGGGCCACTGTGCCGCTGTTGTCCCCATCGAACGTCCGCGGCACGCCGCGTTGATCGAAGCCCACCGGAAAACTGCTGACGGCTCGGCCAGCATCGATTAACGGACTTCCGGCGAGCAACGCGTGCGTCTGCGTCGGCCCACCGTTGTTCGCCAGCAGTCCCAGCAGCGGATTCAACGGCGAGGCACTCGTTCCCACCTGATCGGCGTTCACACCGTTCGTCAGGCCGGTGGCCGTGCCAACATCGGCAATGAAGTTGTTGCCCAATGACTCGAATGCACCAAGCACGTCCGAACCACCGATGGTTCCGGCAATCAGGCTATTGCTCAGAACGAACGTCCCGTCGAAGTTTATGACCGCAGTCGCCCGTTCCTGTCCGCTGTCACGATTGTTAAAGACCGTCGAATGGGTCAACGCGGTGCTGGCTCCACTGCGATTGGAAACGGCCCCGATTGTTCCGACATTTCCCGAAATCGTCGTGTTGAAGATTTCCGTTTCAGCGACCGAATCTCCACTAAAAATGGCTCCCGAAAGGACTGCGGCTTCGCCCGTATTTCCCGAAAGGGAACTCGCGCGGATGGTCAGAATTCCTTGAGCGTTTGAGACAGCGCCGCCACCGCCAGTCAGACTTGTGTTGCCCGTCAACGACGTGCGGTCAATCGTGAGCACACCTGATTGAAGTGCGATACCGCCGCCAAACTCTCCGGAGTGGTTTCCGGAGAACGAACTGTCCGCGATCGTGACGGTGCCACCGTCCACAAACATCGCCCCGCCATCCAGGATCGCCTCGTTCGCGGAGAATGTCGAATGCGTGATTTGTATTGAAGCCTCCCCGTTGACCCGGATCGCACCGCCTTGTTGGGCCGCGCTGTTCTGCGTGAACGTGGCATTCTGGATCGTTGCCGACCCCGTGAAATCGACCGAGATCGCCCCACCACCCAAGTTGGCACTGTCGACATGGTTCCCGTCAAACAGTGTGCCATCGACCGTCAGAATCCCCGCAGACGTTTGAATCGCCCCACCGCGACCGTCCACTCCATTGTCTCGGAATTCGCCGCCTCGGATTGTGGTCGTCCCCGCACCATTCAGCAGCCCACCACCCACCTCCACTGCCACATTGCCTGCAACGATCACGTCAACCAGCTTGAGCGTTCCTAGTTCGTTGCTGATTCCGCCGCCGCTGCGAGGAGCCGAAAAACCGCCGCTGTCCAGAACCCGGCCACCGGTCACGGTCACATTCTCCAGAGTCACCGAATTCGAGCCGCTGTCGTGAATGTGAAACACACGGTCGAGTTGATTGGCATCAATGATCGTCGTCGCGGCCGCCGCTCCGACCAACGTCAGCGCCGACATGAGGTCGAGATCGCCGGTGGCACCGGCGTTTTCGTTCGCTCCAGATCGCGTGAGTTCGTACCGCCCCGCTGGCAGAAAGATGACATCGTGTCCCGCGAGTGCGTTGGCCTCCATGATCGCTGCACGGAGCGACGCCTGACCGTTCGCATCTGCCGCGATGCCGTCACCGGGATTGGCATCGACGGTATCCGCCGTCGTCGTCACGAAGAACGCGAACTCGACCGCGCCGATATCCGTCTGAGCGATGCCATCGCCATTCGCGTCGAGTTCACGGGCAACTCCGCGCTGGTCGGTCGTCAGGCTGATCGAGTTCACGCCGGCGTCGATCAGCGGACTCCCTCGCAACGGCGAGTGGGAGAGCGTTGATCCGCCGTTGTTTGCCAGCGGACCAAGTTGCGGGTTGAGCACCGCGCCGCTCGAACCGACCTGATCGCCGTTGACGCCGTGCGTGAAAGCGTCCACCAAGCCCTTGTGCCCGATGAAATTTCCCCCCGCCGAAACGATGCTGCCCACGAGGTCTGCTTGCGGCTGGCTGTTATTCAAACTGCCGGTCACGACCGTGTTCGTCAGCGTCGCGGTGCCGCCAGAAATCGCCTTGATGCCCCCCGCGTCGTCGTTTTGCTGAGTCGTGTTGGCGTGAATGGTCGAGTTCACGACGCTGAGCGCGGCATTGGTGAGCGAAATCCCGCCGGTGCCGTTCACCGAGGAATTGCCGGAGATTGTCGAATTGATGATGCTGGTCGGGCCAGAGGCTCGGAGGGCACCCGCCGAACCAGTGCCGATGTTTCCCGAAAACAAGCTGTTGCTGACGGACAATGTCCCCGAACTGAAGACTCCGCCGCCATCATTCCCGGCGGAATTCGATTGCACCGTCGAATCCGTGATGTTCGCGGGACCGGTAGAATGAATCGCCCCACCATCGCGGCCTGCGATGCTGGATTGCAAGAGGCTGCGGATCAGGGTCAACGTCCCGCCGGGATTGATAATCGCGCCACCGTCGAGTGTCGCGGAGTTTCCCAGAAAGATCGTGTCCGTGATTGTCGCTTCGGCTTCTGTGACGTCCGCGTTGGCAATCGCACCGCCATCACGCGAAGTGTTGTTTTCAAAGGACGAGCTGGTCACGGTGAGAACTGGCGGGGACACACCCAGAGAGTTGCGAATGGCTCCACCGGCCGCTGTGGAGGTGTTGTCCACGAAGACGCTGTTTCCGACGTGCAGTGTTTGGAAGTTGAGAATTGCACCACCACCAGCGCCGGAGTTCTGCTCCCAGCGGGTCTCCTCCAGGGTCGCCGTTCCCAGATTCACCAAGCCGCCGCCGCCCAATTCCCCATCGTTTTCTCGGACGACGACGTCTCGCAGCGTCAAGTTGCCTCCGGCTGCGTTACGAAGACCACCGCCGAACGTCCCGCTGATCGAACCGTTGCGAATCGTCACCCCCTGAATGCCGACCGTCACGCCATGCACGTCAAAAATGCGGTCCAAGTCCGCGGCGTCAATGATCGTCGTGCCCGAACTGATGCCAGAGATCGTCAGGTCTCCGGTGATGTCCAAATCGCCCGTCGCAGCGGAGTCTTCGCCAGTTCCAGCCAACGTGAAGACGTACGTTCCCGCTGGCAGCACGATCGTGTCGCGCCCCGGTCGAGCATTGGCCTCCATGACCGCCGCTCGCAGAGTGGTGCGGCCCAGCGAATCCGCCGCGATGCCGTCGCCGGGAGTGACATCCACTGTGTCGAGCGTGCTGTTCACCAGGAAGCCGACAAGTCGCTCGAATGCCCCGATATCCGGACGCGGAATTCCATCGTCATTGCCATCCAGGCTGCGCGGCAAGCCGCGCTGATCGGTCAACGTCACGCCGTCCGATTGCCCGGCATCAATCGCCGGACTGCCAGCCAGCAGCGCGTGCGTCTTCGTCGGCCCGCCGTTGAACGCCAGCGGTTCAAGCTTGGCGTCAATCGGCACCGCAATTGTTCCAATGCGATCGTTATTCACACCGTCGGCGAGGCCTTTGAATTGTCGGTAGACCGTGCCTTCTGCGGGGTTCGAGTCATCAAACGGCGGCAAGATGGAGTTCGCGCTGATGCCAATGAGGTTGTGACCGCCTGAGAGGTAGAGGCCACTCAGGTCTGGATTACCGCCATCCGACGCGAGATTCCCCGCCACGATCGAGTTCGCCAAGAACACGGTGGACGCGGAACTCCAGATGCCGCCGCCGGAGCCATTGATGCGGTTGCTCGTGATCGTCGAGTGATTCAGGGACAAAGAGCCACCTCGATTCAGGATGCCGCCGCCACCTCCAGTCGGAACGATAAACTGTCCAACATTGCCCGAGATCGTCGAAGACTCAATCGTCAGCAAGCCAGCGTTGTAGAACCCGCCAGCTTCCGCAGACGCAATGTTGTTAGAGACCGTGCTTCGCGTCACGGTCAGCGTTCCGAGGTTGATGATGCCAGCGCCTCGAACCGCTTCGTTGTGGTCGATCGTTGAGTCGGTAATAACCGCTGCCGCATTTCCCAACTGTGCGATTCCGCCGCCGTCACCACTCGCCGAGTTGTCAAAGACCGTGCTGTTTCGCAATGAGAGCTGACCCTCGTTGTGAATCGCACCTCCGGGGCCACTCGATGTGTTGTTGTGGAACCTCGAAGACTCGACGGTCAGCGTGCCGCCTCCGGCGTTACTGATGCCGCCACCACCCGTCGCCGAGCTAAAAGTCAGCGCGGCATCGCGCAAGATTAAAATCCCGGAATTGCGGATCGTGCCGCCGTCACCCGTCACGGAGCCATGAGTCAGCGTGACACCTGACAGTGTCAACGTGGCGGCAGGCCGCACTTCGAAGAGCCGATCGAGGCTATTCGCGTCAATCACGGTGCTTCCCTCACCCCCTCCTATGATCGTCATCGAACTGGTGATATCAAAATCTCCAACGACGGAGGCATCTTCATTCGCTCCTCCGCGACTCAGTCCAAAGAACCCCGCCGGAATGGAGATCACGTCATGCCCGGCGAATGCGTTGGCTTCCATGATCGCCGCACGGAGCGACGTTTGCCCGCTCGCATCCGCCGCAATGCCATCGCCGGGATTGGCATCGACCGTGTCCGCCGTCGTCGTCACGAAGAACGCGAATTCGACCGCGCCGATGTCGGTGGTTGCGATGCCATCGCCGTTGGCGTCGAGTGCGCGGCTGGCCCCGCGTTGATCGGTCGTAGGTTGGGACTCCGTCCCGACCAGCGCCCCCGCATCAATCAGTGGACTACCTCGCAACGGCGAATGCGTCAGCGTCGTGCCGCCGTTGTTTTGCAGCGGGCCAAGCTGCGGGTCGAGCGGCGAGCCACTCGTGCCGGTGCGGTCCGTTGGCTGCGTGAAGCCGGTGGCCGTTGTCACGAGGCCGATGAAGTTGCCGCCTTGTGAGGTGAAGCTGCCGAGCACGTCCGGGCGGCTGCTGAGCGTTCCCGTGATGACGTTGTTTTGCAGATTGACGGTGCCACCATCGACCTGCACTCCGCCCGCGAACGACGAACTGTTGCTGCCGTTCGCGTGAATGGTGTTATTCGTCAGGGTCAGCGTTCCGGCGGACTGACGGATGGCTCCCGCGCCAAGTGCCGAATTGACGTTCCCCGAAAAGGTGCTGTTGGTGATCGTCACCGCTCCAGTGCTGTCGTTCGACAGTCCGGCCGCCGTGTTGTTCGATGTGTTCTCACTGATGGTGCTGCCGACGATCGTGAGTTGCGCGGTGCCTGAGTTCGTGATGCCTCCGGTAATTTCGCCGAAGTTCCGCGAGATAGTGGAGGACGTAATGGTCATCACGCCGTCGTTGCGGTTGGAGATGGCCCCGCCGCTCGTTCCGGAATTCACGGTGTTGCTATCGAACAGGCTGTTGGCGATCGTGACCGAGCCGCCAAAATTGTGGATGGCGGAACCCTGACTACCCGCGACGTTGTTCGTGAATGTGGAGCCAGAAACATTGAGCATCGCATCGTTATCGTTTTCGATCCCTGCACCGCCCGCGGCACTGTTGTTATCGAACGTCGTGTTGCTGATCGCGGCCGTGAACCCCGTGACGTTGTAGACCGCGCCTCCCGACCCAAAGGCCGTATTGTTGGCCAGCCTGGAATCGCTGATGGTCAGCGTCCCCTGGTTGTGAATCGCCCCGCCGATCGAACCGGTCGAGATCGCTTCGTTACTGTCGAGCGTCACGCCCACCAGTTCCAACGTGCCGGAGTTCAAGATTCCACCGCCATCCGCTCCGCCCGTCAGATTGCCGTTGCGAACGGTGACTCCTGCGAGTGTCAACTTCGTCCCGGACTTCACGTCAAACGCGCGGTCGAGGTCCGCCGCGTCGATGATTGTCGTCGCCGCGCCGACGCCGACAATTTGCAGTTCGTCGATGATGTCGAGATCACCGGTCGCCGCTCCGTCTTCCGCGTTTCCGGCGAGGCTGAACAGGTACGTCCCCACCGGCAACACGATCGCATCTCGTCCGAGCCGAGCATTAGCTTCCATGACCGCCGCTCGCAGAGTGGTACGGCCCATCGAATCCACTGCAAAGCCATCGCCAGGATTCGCATCCACCGTGTCGAGGTTGCTGTTCACCAGGAAGCCGACAAATCGCTCGAACGCCCCGATATCCGGCTGCAAGAGGCCATCGTCATTGCCATCCAGGCTGCGCGGCAGGCCGCGCTGATCGGTCAATGTCACGCCGTCGAATTGGCCCGCATCAATCGCCGGGCTGGTCGCGAGCAACGCATGGGTCTTGGTGGGACCGCCATTGTCCGCCAGTAAGCCAAGTTGCGGATTGATTGGGCTGGCCATCGTCCCCACTTGGTCGCCGTTCTGGCCGTGAATGAAGCCCTTACCCGTTGGGGCACTCCCAATCAAATTGTGTCCCAACGACGTGAAGACGCTGGTCCCTTGCGTGCCGATATCGCCGCCGGTGTTGCCCGCGACGATTGTGTTTTCGAAGCTTGTTGCCGTCGTAGCGATGTAAACCGCACCGTCTGACGAGTCTGAAGTGTTAGCAGTGATGGTGGAATTGCTGCTCGAGAGCGTGCCGTAGGCAATGATCCCTGCTCCCAATTTATGCGCGTGGTTGCCGGAGATTGTCGTGCTCTCGATCTCCAACGTGCCGCCGTTCTGCAAGATTCCCGCGCCGATGCCGAGATTCGTCCCCGTATTGAGCGCCTGGTTACCCGAAATCGTGCTGGCAGAAATGAGGATGGAATTCCCATCGGCATAGACACCGCCACCCCCTTGTCCATTCGACACGTTGCCTGCGATCTCCGTTCGCAGAATCGAAGCAGTACCGCCGCTGTTAAGATCGACGCCCCCACCAAACGACCCCGCAGTATTGTTGATGACTCGTGAGTCGCTCAGAGTGAAAGTCTGCGCGAAAGACGCGATCGCGCCACCGTTTCGGTGAACCGAATTGGCGGAGAACGTGCTGCGCGCGATGTCGAGGCTTACGCCCGTTTCGGCGAAGATCGCGCCGCCGTCGAAGTCAGAGTAGTTGTTCGTGAAGGAGGAATCTCGAATGATCACCGAGGTATTCGAGGCGTTGTACAAGCCGCCCCCCGCGAAACGGTTCTTCTCCGTGTCCGGATTCTGATTGCTATCGACGATGACGGACGACAAGGACAACACACCGTCGTTGCGCACTCCAGCGCCATGAGCAGCCACCAAGCCGTTGCGAATTGTGAGCCCCACAATCGAAGCGTTCCCACCACTCCGCACATGAAACACTCGGTCGATTTGATTGGCGTCAACGATCGTTGTTCCCGCTGCCACACCGACGATGCTGACTGATCCCGTGATGTCGAGATCTCCGGTCGCCGCCGAATCCTCGTCCACCCCAGTTCGAGTCAACGTGTAGGTTCCGGCTGGGATGGAGATCACGTCGAAGCCCGCACTGGCGTTCGCTTCCATGATCGCAGCACGCAGAGACGTCTGGCCGCTGGCATCCGCCGCGATGCCGTCGCCGGGATTCACGTCGATGGTGTCCGCCGTCGTCGTCACGACAAACGCGAACTCGACCGCGCCAATGTCGGTGGTCGCGATGCCGTCACCGTTGGCATCGAGCGTGCGGCCGGCTCCGCGTTGGTCGGTCGTGCCGTTGGCTCCACTCACCCCCGCGTCGATCAAGGGACTGCCGGCCAACGGCGAATGGAACGCGGGGGTCGTGATATTCGGAACCGACAACAGCGTCACCGTCGCGTTGGCATTGTGCGCAGCGGCGGTCGTGCCGTTCGCTCCGCGAGTCACTGTGAAGGTCGTTCCTGAAACCGCCGTCACCAGCAGTTGCTCGGAATCAATCTTGATGATGAACGATGGCACGTTCGGAAAGTTGATCGCGCTGGTCAGCGTGAGCTGTGTGCTGCCCGATGCGATCGTGCTTTGCAAAGTCCCGGTGCGAGCCGGACCGCCGTAATTCACCAACGGGCCAAGTAACGCATTGAGTGGCGAACCGCTCGTGCCGGTGCGGTCGGTCGATTGCGTGATGCCGGTCGCCGTGCCGACGTTGCCGATGAAGTTGCCCCCTTCCGAAATGAAGTCGCCCACGACGTCGAAACGATTACTGACCGTCCCGGCGATCACGTTGTTCCATAACGTGACCGTCCCGCCGGAGACGAACACGCCACCGGCGTCGGTCGTCGTCACGACGGTACTGCCGGTGATCGTGTTATTGACCAGCAGCAGCGAGGCCGAGTTGAAGTTCTCGATCATCCCATAAGTGCTGTTCGACGAAGACACATTGCCGGAGAAGGTGCTGTTGCTGATTGTCAAAACCGCGCTGTTGGCATTCGTCACGATCGTGCTGCCGGCCGTGTTGTTGGCAACCAAACTGCCGGTCACCGTCATTTGAGCCGTATCGACGTTGTAGATGGCTCCGGCACCTTGACCGGAGTTCCTGGTGATCGTTGTCGAACTCACCGTCATCACGCCGTCACCCTGGTTGGCCAATCCACCACCGCTGGTGCCCGCGGAGACCGAGTTATTGTCGATCAGAGTCGCACTGATGGTCACGGTGCCGCCCGAGTTATTGATCGCGCCACCATTGGTCGAAGCCGCGTTATTCGTGAGTGTGCTACCGGTGATAGAAACAGTCGCGTTGTCACTATTAAGTATTCCACCGCCACTGCGATTGGTCGAACGATTATTGTCGAGCGTGCTGCCGGTGATCGTCAGCGTGCCGCCAGTGAGGTTGTGGATTCCGCCACCAGAGCCTTCCGAAGTGTTGTTCGCCAGCACCGAGTTCAGCAGCGTGACCGTACCGCCATTGTTGTAGATCGCCCCGCCCTGGGCCGTCACCGAACCGATGGCTTCGTTGCTGTCGAGCGCCACGCCGACGAGTTCCAGCGTGCCGGAATTGAGAATTCCGCCACCATCCGCTCCGCCGGTCAGATGCCCATTCCGCACCGTGACCCCTTCCAGCCGCAGCTTCTTTCCCGACTTCACATCAAACACGCGATCCAGGTCCGCCGCATCAATGAACGTCGTCCCCGCCCCGGCCCCGATGATCGTCAAGTCGTCAGTGATATCGAGGTCGCCCGTGGCCGCCGCGTCTTCGCCCGTGCCGCTGACGCTCAGCGTGTAAGTGCCGGCTGGTAATGACACCGTGTCCGCACCAGCCCGCGCGTTGGCTTCCTGAATCACCGAGCGCAACGTCGAGACTCCACCGAGTGCGTCCGACAACGCCAAGCCGTTCCCCACATTGTTGTCCGCGCCGTCTACCGTCGAAGTTACGGCAAACACAGTCGTGAGGGTCAAGCTGTCCGCATCGAAGCTCGGCACCACGGACACGCCCTCAAGATCGAGGAACTTCGTCGTGAAATCTCCACTTTGGCTGACGAAGGTCAACACGTCAAAACTTGTCCCTGGTGAGGGAACGAACGAAGAGCGGCGGAAGACAATCAATCGTCCGGAGATGGATGCGGCATTGGTCACATTCAAGACGTCGTACTGAGTACCCTGCGTTACTCCAGCAAGGCTGATGACTAGGACACCGCTTGCTGTTTGGGAATAGTCTCCCTGAATGGTCAGTGCCGCCTCATTCACGCCTTGACTTCCCATGCTCAAAGAACCGGAGTTGACGATATCCATCGTCAGCAATCCAGCGGCCTCTAAGCCGGCCGTTGTTCCAATCTCCAGCGTGCCCGCATTGAACACCGACGAAGCACTCTTGTTGATGAATGCAAACGAGATGGCCAATGTGCCATCCGTCGCGTCGAGTCGGCCGCCATCAAGCAATTGGATCGAAGTCGAACTGCCGAAAGTCGCACCGGTGATCGACGTCAATGACGGAAATTCGATCACGCTATTAGCACCAAACGATCGAATATCGACTGCTGCGCTTCCGAATGCTCCCGGAGCATGAATGGTTGCCAATTGCGGCGCAACAAGTCGGCCGCCGTTAATCGCACTCAGCCCCAAAGCTGGCCCCGCCACATCAAAGCCAATCACGCTGACCAGATTTGGCAAATCCAGAACACTGTTGGCGTCAGCGGCCGACAAAACGGAGATCGTCTGTCCGGTCAGACCAGCCGCCGAATAACTCGTCATCGTCGGCAGGGACAGGCGGGCTCCATTTGCCGCCAGCAGAATTCCCCCATTCGCGGACAACTGTCCCGCAACGATGACGGTGACGTTGGCTCCCGATGCCCGCAAGATCGAAGTCGGTGACACTTCCAGCGGGGCGTTCAATTGAGTGGACGCGGTCAACGTCAGGGCCGCCTGCTCCGAGGGACTCACGCTATTGATGCGGAACGACTCCTCCAATTGCAGCCGAGCGATCGAGACTTCTCCCGTCCCCAACACAATCGTCGGAGCCCCCGCGACATCGACGATCACATTCGCATCGACCGTCGGCAGCGTGTCCCCATTCCAGTTCGCGGCATCCGTCCAACTCGTCCCGTCACCGCCCGCATCAAAGAACGTTGTAGTCAGCGTGACTGCGAGAGTGTCCGTCGCCGTGCTGAATGGGGTATTAAGGCCGTTGACCGTCGCGTCGAACGTGTTCCCCGCCATGCCCCGGCTTTGGTCCCAGGCGCGGAAGGTCAGGACATTGGATTGCAGGCCGCTGACTCCGCCATTTGGCCGGAGGCGAATGCGGGTGCCGGCGTCGGCCGGCAGCGTCAGTGCGTTGGAGTTGAACACCCCTCCCACGCTGCTGAAGTCGATCCAAGACTCGCCATCGTTCAGGCTGAACTGCCAAGTCCCCAGTGTGTTGTTGGCAGCGATGATCGCGATCCCCTTGAGCGCATCGAGGTCCGCATCGCTCTGCCCACCGACCAATCGGCTGACGAGGACACCCCGGTCCTGCGTCGGCGACGCGCCTAAGGGCAGCAATGCCGAAACGTCCGTGTCCGCCAGGACCGGCGCGACGTTGATGAAGCGATTGGCAAAATCGACATTCGATCTTTCTTCTCCAATCGTCAACGTAATCGAGACCGGCATTGGCGTGATGACTTGCCAGCCCGATAGGACGACCTCCCGAAGTTTGACCATGCCCGGTTCCAAACCGCTCAATCGGTAGGTGCCCAGTTCATTCACCGCCGGAGTGGCCGGATCGTCGGCCAAGGACACGGTCCTGGGTTCGTTGTCGTCGAGTTGAGCGTTGTTGTTGAAATCCGCAAAAATCGTCCAAGCCTCCAGCGGCGGTTCATTCGCATCGCGTGTTCCATCGCCGTCATGGTCGTGAAAGACGATCCCGCTGATCGAAGCGAGAAACACTTCGACGGCACCAATGTCGGTGATGTTCGTCGTGTTGGCATCGCCGTCTTTCGGCCGAGCGAACCCGCGCTGATCGACGGTCGGTGCTCCGGTGTTCGTGCCGGTGTCGATCACCGGGCTGCCGGACAGTGGCGCGTGCGTCTTCGTCGGGCCACCGTTGTCAGCCAGTGATCCGAGTTGCGGGTTGAACGGTGAGCCGCTCGTGCCGACGAGGTCGTCGTTGACTCCGTTGGTGAAACCGGTCGCGGTGCCGATGACGCCGATTAGGTTGTGGCCGATCGAGGAGAACAATCCGCGAACGTCCGCACGGTCGTTGGTCCCTCCGGCGGAATGCGAGCCGCTGACGATCGTATTCAGCAGCGTGACAATGCCGCTGACAAGAGTCACGCCGCCAACATCGCCAGCGTTGGCCGTTTGATTGTTGTGGATCGTGTCATTGATGAGATTCAGAATGTCAGATTCGAAGAAAATCGCGCCGACGCCGTTGGTCGAGCTGTTCCCGGAGAACGTCGAGTTGCGAATCGTCGCGTTGGCGCTGGTGCGAATCGCTCCCGCCGAATTGGTGCCGACGTTGTTGGCGAACAGCGACCGCTCGACCGTCAGCGAGCCGTTGACTTGAAACACTCCGCCGCCATTGATCGTGGCGGTGTTGGACGTGAACGTGGAATCGGAGATCGTGAGCAATGTCCCGCCGGTCGCTTCGATTCCGCCGCCGCTGTCGTTCGCGGCGTTTCCGCTCAGCGTGCTGGTCACGACGTTAAGCGTGGCGGCAAACGCGGAGATTCCCGCTCCGTTTGCGGCTCGGCCATCGCGAAACGTGGTGCGAGTGAGCGTGGCCGATCCCAGCGATTGATTCAGTCCACCGCCGCTGCCATTGGACGTGTTGACCGTGTTCTCGATCAGCTCCGAGTCAGTCACCGTCAAAGTACCGGTCGAATAAATGCCACCACCCACCAAGCTGGCGGCGTTGTTCGAGATCTGCGTGTTGGTGAGAGTGGCCGATCCCGTGTTCCATATTCCGCCACCGGACGACCCGACATTGCTGTTGAAGAGCACGCGGTCGATTGTCGCCGTGCCGGAATTGAACAGCCCGCCGCCGAACGTCGCGTCGCTCTCGATGACCAGCGCGTCGCTGAGGTTCAGCGTACCTTGGTTGTTGATGGCCCCGCCATCACCGTCACCACCGCCGCCACTCACCCTTCCGTTCTGAACCGTGACGCCGGAAATCGTCAGCGTCTTGCCGGCCAGGACATGCAGCAGTCGATCCAGGTCCGCCGCGTCGATGGTCGTGTCCGATCGCGCGTCGCCCACGATCGTCAGGTTGTCGGTAATGTCGAGGTCGCCCGTCGCTGCGGCGTTCTCGCCGATACCCGCCAGAGACAAGGTGTAGGTGCCGGCCGGAAGAAAGATCGTATCCGTTCCCGGTGACGCATTGGCTTCCATGATCGCGGCGCGGAGCGTTGTGCGGCCCTGCGCGTCGGCAGCAATCCCGTCTCCCGGTCGAGCATCAACGCTGTCGAGCGTGCTGTTGACCGTGAATTCCAGAAACTCCAGCACCGTCGCCGCCGCAGACACGTTCAACGTCGCAGCCCCATCGGTGAAGACTCGATAGGTCGCCCCATCAATCTGCTGATTCGCCTGCGTCGTCCAACCGCCCCCGATCAAGACAGTGTCATCCGCGTTGGCCATCACCATCAAGGAGTTGGACGAGTCAGATAGGTTGAGCACTTCGAGGCGTCGTAACGCCAACCGATTCGCGCCGCTACCTTGAATGTCGATGACCTCAATACCGGTCAACTTGTTGTCAGCGACCGCCGAGAGATTGAGATCGATTCCGCTGCCATCCAACCGCAGCGTGTCGGTGCCGGTGCCACCGTTGATGATTTGAAATGTCAAATTTGAAATTTGAAATAGGTCATTTCCCTGTCCGCCCAACAGCACATCCGCGCCCCCCGCACCGATCAGCGTGTCATTGCCTCGCCCACCAATCATGAAATTGGTCGCCGCATTCCCCGTGAGCGTCTCCGCCGCCGCCGTCCCTTGGTGTGTCACCGCCAGCGTGAAGTCCCCCCCGAAGATCACATAACTGTCTCCCGCACCCGATTTGCCGTTCCCCGACGCGTCGCCATAGCGAGCACCGATCACCAAGTCGTCGAAGCCGTCGCCGTTCACGTCCCCCGAGCTACTCACCGTAAAGCCGCTTTGGTCACCCGCGTCCGCGCCGAAGATCGTGATCCCGGCCGCACCGAGACTGGCCAAGTCGAGCGTCGCCGGCAGCGACGAACCGCCGAAGATCACATAACTGTCACCCGCGTACGATTTGCCGTTTCCCGACGCGTCGGCACGGTGGGCTCCGATCAGCAGGTCGTCGAAGCCGTCGCCGTTCACGTCCCCCGCGCTGCTCACCGATTGGCCGCTGTAGTCATTCGCGTCCGCGCCGAAGATCGTGATCCCGGCCGCACCGAGACTGGTCAAGTCGAGCGTCGCCGGCAGCGACGCCCCCCCAAAGATCACATAACTCTCACCCGCTAACGCTTTGCCGTTCCCCGACGCGTCGGCAAGGCGGGTTCCGATCAGCAGGTCGTCGAAGCCGTCGCCGTTCACGTCCCCAGCACTGCTCACGCTCCAGCCGCTGTAGTCCCCCGCGTTCGCGCCGAAGATCGTGATCCCGGCCGCACCGAGACTGCCCAAGTCGAGCGTCGCGGGCAGCGACGAACCGCCGAAGATCACATAACTGTCACCCGCATCCGCTTTGCCGTTCCCCGCCGCGTCGGCACGGAAGGCTCCGATCAGCAGGTCGTCGAAGCCGTCGCCGTTCACGTCCCCAGCGCTGCTCACCGATTGGCCACTTCGGTCATCCGCTTCCGCACCGAAGATCGTGATCCCGGTGGAGCCATTCAACGTGCTCAGGTCGAGCACCGAGGGGTTCTGAATCTTGAGCGTGGCGGCTCCCTGTATGTAAACGGTGAAGGTTTCCGTCCCGATGGTTTCCGTGACACCGCGCGTCCAGCCGCTGCCCATATTGACGGTGTCGCCAAAGTCGCGACGGACCAGCAGCGTGTTGGAACTGTCGGAGAGGTTGAGCACTTCGAGTTGGGTCAGCGTCAGCGTGTTGTTCCCACTGCCGGTGATGTCGAACTGCTCGATGCCCTGCAACGAGGCGTCCGATAAAGTCGTGAGATCAATCACGATCCCGGCACCGGACAGACTCAGCGTGTCTGTTCCCAGTCCCCCGTCAATGACCAGTGATGCGAGGGGACCGGAGACGACGATCGTGTCGTTGTCGCCGTCACCGAGCAGTGTGTCATTGCCGCTGCCATCTTGGAGAACATCGTTGCCACTTCCACCGCTCAGCGAGTCATTTCCCGGCCCACCCATCAGAGAATCATTTCCGCCCTCGCCATTCAGAGAGTCATTCCCATCCAGTCCCGTCAGCAAATCGTTGCCATCGCCAGTGCTGATGTCGTCATTGCCGGTTGTCCCGGTGACGGTGTCCGGTCCGGGAGTCCCAAACTGTCTTTTCAAAGACAGCACATACACCGCCCCGCGATTAACGCCGCCGATGTCAATGGAGCTGGCTCCGACCGCCAGGTTGGTCACGCCATCACCGTCCAGATCTCCGAGCGATGCCACCGCGCTGCCGAAGAGGCCACCGTCTTCAAGCGTGGGACCACCGTTGAGACCATTGGCGATTTTCACGCTGCTCTTCACCGTGCCGTTCGCGTTGAGTCGCAACACATAGACCGCCCCGCGATTCGCGCCCGCCGTGTCATCGTATGTCGTTCCGACGGCGAGATCCGTCACGCCGTCTCCATCCAAGTCACCGAGCGACGCCAAGGAACTGCCGAAATTATCGAAGCTCGCGAGCGTGGGGCCGCCGTTCGAGTCGCTGGCGATTTTCACGCTGCTCTTCACCGTGCCGTTCGCATTCAGCAGCAGCACATGCACTGCTCCGCTGTTGGTGCCGCTGTTGTCGTCGCCAACCGCCCCGACAGCCAGATCGGTGACGCCGTCGCCGTCTAAGTCACCCAGCGACGCCACGGAAGTGCCAAAGTAATCATTGATCGCGAGCGTGGGGCCGCCGTTCGTGCCGCTGGTAATCTTCACGTTGCTCTTCACTGTGCCGTCGGTATTCAGCAGCAGCACATACACGCCGCCACGATACTCGCCCTCCGCGACTTGGCCTCTGGCACCCACGGCCATGTCGTTCACGCCGTCTCCATCGAAATCGCCCAGAGCCGTCACGGAACTGCCGAAGTTTGTGAAATCCCCAATGGTGGGAACGCCGTTGCTGGCCCGTACCAACTCGGTAGTGCTCCGCACCGTGCCATCGGCATTCATGAAGAGCACATAGACGTACCCGCTATCCGTGCCGTTCACCTTGTCACCGCCAGGGATTCCGACCGCCAATTCGGTGACGCCATCACCGTCGATATCCCCCAGCGCTGCTACGGAACTGCCCATCAAGTCAGAGTTGTTGAAAAGCTGGATGAAACCATTCTCTCGGCTGGCCAGCTTCACACGGCTCTTCACGGTGCCGTTCGAGTTCATGAATTGGACGTACAACGCCCCTCGATCCGTGCCCTCGGTATCATCGCCGGCGGCACCAACCACCAAATCGTTCACACCGTCGCCATCGAAATCACCGATCGACGCCACGGAACTACCGAAACGATCGCCGTTAGTCAGCGTGGGTCCGCCGTTCGTGCCGCTGGCGATCGTGACTGTACTCGCGCTAGCGACCGTTCCGTCGCTGCGCTGCAACATCGTCGCGACGTAGTCCTCGACTTCGCCGCCCGTCGCCGCACCAGTGGAGTTCGCCGCCGCCGTGTCGGCACTCAACCGGAACCGCGCGTAGGTCGTGCCAGCCACAGTGTTGGCTGGAATCGTCGGGAACGTCAGATTGAACGTGCCGTTGTTCGTCCCGGTGGGAACCGCCACCGAGGTCCGCTCGGTCGCGTTGTCGAACACGCCGTCGCGGTTGAAGTCGATCCAGCCGTAAAGCGTCGCCGCCGAGCCGGTCGTATTCGTCGCTCGCACACGCACCACCGGAGCCGAGCCGACCGTCAGCACCAAGTCCTGAGCCGCCTCGATCAAACCGTCCTCGTCATCCGGCAGCCGCGTGATGTCGTCGCCGTTCGCGCGAGCACTCTGCGTGGCATCTGCCTCGCTATCAACACGAGCGCCCAGAAACAAAGTCGTCCGTGTTGTGGCGATGATGTGACTTGGCCCACCGTTGGCCAGCAAAGTCTGGTAGTTGCCGACTCCTGTGCCGGCGCTTGAATCGGGCGCGTCGCCGAAATCGAACGCAGGGTTCAAGGACAGCACATACACCGCCCCGCGGAGAGATCCTCCCGTGTCATCGCCGGGAGTTCCGACGACCATCTCAGTCACGCCATCGCCATCCAAGTCACCGAGTGAGGCGATGGAACTGCCGAAGAGGTCTTCATTATTCAGCGTGGGACCGCCGTTTGTGCTACTAGCAATCTTCCCACTGCTCTTCACCGTTCCGTTCGCGTTGAGCAGCAGCACATGCACCGCTCCGCGGTCCGAGCCGTTCGTGTCATCTGCCTTAGCCCCAACGGCCAAATCGGTCACGCCATCGCCATCCAGATCGCCCAGCGACGCCAGCGAATGTCCGAAATAGTCCGAGTTCGCGAGCGTGGGGCCGCCGTTCGTGCCGCTCGCAATCTTCACGCTGCTCCTCACGGTGCCGTTCGAGTTCAGCAGCAGTACATACACCGCTCCGCGACGATCTCCCCCCGTGTCATCGCCTCTTGATCCGACGGCGAGATCGGTGATGCCGTCCCCATCAAGGTCACCCAGTGATGCCACAGAAAAACCGAAGCTGTCACTGGTCGTCAGCGCGGGTCCGCCGTTCGTACTGCTGGCAATCTTCACGCTGCTCTTCACCGTGCCGTCCGCGTTGAGCAGCAACACATGCACGGCCCCACGATTCGAGTTTGCGCCTCCGGTGTCATCGCCCATGGCACCGACGGCCAGATCGGTCACGCCGTCGCCGTCAAGATCACCCAGCGACGCCACGGACGAGCCGAAGATGTCATAGTTCGCGAGCGTAGGTCCGCCATTCGTGTCGCTGGCAATCTTGACGCTGTTCTTCACAGTGCCGTTGGCGTTGAGCAGCAGCACATACACGGCCCCACGACTTGAGTTCGCGCCTCCGGTGTCATCTTGACTCGCACCGACAGCCAGATCAGTCACGCCGTCACCGTCCAGGTCTCCCAGCGATGTCACAGAGAAACCAAAGCGATCAGCATCCGCGAGGACAGGAATGCCGTTAAGCCCGCTGGCCAGTTTCACGCTACTCTTCACGGTGCCATTGGAGTTCATGAATTGCACATACACCGCCCCACGATCCGCGCCTCCGGTGTTATCGCCATACGCTCCGACGGCCAGATCCGTCACACCGTCGCCATCCAGGTCTCCCAGCGACGCGATCGAACCGCCAAACACGTCCAAGTTCGCGAGCGTGGGGCCGCCGTTCGTGCCGCTGGCGATCGTCACGGTCTTCGAGCTGCTCACGGTGCCGTCGCTGCGTTGAGTGATCGTCGCGACGTAATCTTCCACTTCGCCGCCCGTCGCCGCGCCGGTTGAACTCGCCGCCGCGACGTCCGTACTCAACCGGAATCTCGCGTAGGTCGTCCCTGCCGTCGTGCTGTCCGAGATCGTCGGGAACGTCAGCGTAAACGTGCCGTTGTTGATCCCGTTGACGACCGTCACCGAGGTCCGTTCCGTCGCGTTGTCGAACACACCGTCGCGATTGAAGTCGATCCAGCCGAAAAGCGTCGCCGCCGAACCGCTCGTGTTCGTCGCCCGCACGCGCACGGCTGGAGCCATGCCGACCGTCAACAACAAGTCTTGAGCCGGCTCAATCAAACCCTCTTCGTCGTCCGACGACGTCGTGATGTCGTCCCCATTCGCGCGAACGCCTTGAGTCGCATTGGCTTCGCTGTCAACACGCGCTCCGAGAAACAATGTCGTATTTGTCGTGTTGATCGAATGGCGGGGACCATCGTTCGCCAGCAACGTCTGATAGTTGCCGATCCCCGTACCGACACCAGTATCCGGCGCGTCAGCGAAGTCGAAGCTGGTCGTCGCATTCAAGAACAGCACATGCACGGCACCGCGATCGGAATACGCTCCGCCACCCGTGTCGTCGCCAAAGGCCCCCACGGCGAGATCACTCACGCCGTCGCCGTCCAAGTCACCGAGCGACGCCACGGAAAAGCCAAAGCGGTCGCCGCTCGCGAGCGTCGGGCCGCCGTTAGTTTCGTGGGCAATTCTCACATTGCTCTTCACGGTGCCGTTTGAGTTGAGCAACAGCACATACACCGCCCCGCGAGTTGTTTGGTCGCCGCCAATACCCTGGTCATAAGCGCCGACAGCCAGATCCGTCACGCCATCGCCGTCTAAATCTCCCATCGCCGATACTGCACTCCCGAAGCGGTCACCATTGCCGAGGGTGGGACCACCATTTGTGTCGTTTGCAATCCTGACGCTGCTCTTCGCCGTCCCGTTTGTGTTCAGCAACAACACATAGACTGCCCCACGCTCAATCCCGCCACCAGCATCGCGGTTGGCTCCGACGGCCAGGTCGTTCACGCCGTCACCGTTCAGATCGCCGAACGACGAAACGGAACGTCCAAACCGATCTTCGCTCGCGAGCGTGGGGCCGCCATTCGTGCCGCTCGCAATCTTGACGCTGCTCTTCACCGTACCGTTCGTGTTCATCAATAGGACATAAACCGCCCCCTGATGTGCGCCCCCAATAAAGCCACCATCGGTTCCGACGGCCAAATCGGTCACGCCATCCCCATCCAAATCCCCCAGCGACGTCACTGAATGGCCGAAGTAGTCCGAGTTCGCAAGCGTCGGGCCACCGTTTGTTTCGTTGGCGATCTTGACGCTGCTCTTCACTGTTTCATCCGCGTTGGGTGTGCCAATTTTGCCTGGCGCGATGAATACAGAGTTGTCAGAATGAGGTTGAAAATGTTCGGAACCTCTTTCTGGAGTCGATCATGGATGATGTCCCACAAGTGAAATCCGAGTTGTTGATGCCAGCGGTTCGGGAGCAGG
>CAMDEA010000070.1 GCA_945893045.1 Planctomyces sp. SH-PL62 | reverse complement strand
CAACCAGCCACGTTGAGGACTAGTTCGTCTCTGCCGTCTTATGAGAATTGGCTGGCCTTCAGCAACGAGTTCAAGAACGATCCCGATTTAGTCTTCTACTTCACGTTCAGCGGAGAGGGCGACGGCGGAGACATCGTTCGCAGTCAGGCGGCGAAACCGAAGTATGGCTCGATGAACGCCAAGGTCTTCGGAGCCAAGTGGCAGGACGGACGCTTTCCTAAAAAGAAAGCTCTGCAATTTGGAGGCAACAAGTCCAATCAGTATGTGTTGCTCGGCGACAACGATTCTAACCTGTGCAACTTCACGACGCCGTTCTCGGTCGGCGTCTGGTTTCGGGCCGACAACCTCAAGAGCGCTTACCAGGCGCTGATCACGAAGGGGGACGATTCGTGGCGTCTGCAACGCAATCAATCGACCGCGAAGCTGGAACTGGCAGCCAACAACACCTATTGGGACGCGGCCGCAAAGAAGTCGGACCCGACCAAGGGGAAGCAGACGAGCGTCTACAATTTGAGTTCGATCGATGACAAGAAATGGCACTTCGCCGTCGCGGTCTACGATCTCCAGAGTGAGAAGAAATCGCTGCACCTGTATTTCGACGGCCAGCCGGAAGGGATCGCCGAATTGGATCGCATGCAGTCCTCGAAACACGCGGTCTGTATCGGAGCAAACGCGGATCGCCTGAAAGGTTCCGATCCACGCATCTGGAGCGGTTCCATTGATGAAGTCTTCGTGCTGAACCGCGCGTTGACCGTCAACGACGTCGCGCGGATGTACGCCTCCGGCCGGCCTGCGGAATGATCCTCGCGACAATCTGGCGAGCGACGCCGCCAGCTTTCCGTCGTTCGCGTCAGGCAAACTGGGCAAAGGCTGCGAGCGGCGCGAGGCCGGGTCGCTTCGGAATGGTTCCGAGAACCGGAAGTACCGGTCGAATCGGCAATCTCGCGTCCGATATTGGAGAGCGATGGATTGCCGTGCGAGATGGATCTCGCGCGGTCGTTTCCGCCACAGGCGAGCCGCTCGTGGCGACGGAGAAGGTGTGGACGTGAAACTCGCAAGGATGCTGAGTGCGATCGGAGTCCTGTTGACGCTGGCGGGTTGTCGAACCTGCTGGGTCGATCGGGATGAGGATCGGCCGATGAAGTACGGCTCGGCCCGCGACTGCGTCAGCTACGGCTGGTGGGGCGAGTGCTTTCATCCGCATTATCACTGCGGGCCGCCGGACGGAATTCGGGATCACGTCTCGGTGAAGAAGGCGGCGGTCAAAGCGGCGAATCATTCGCTGTCGGAGCAAGACGGCGGAGGGGTCAGCCGCGACTTCAAGTTCGGCTATCAGCAAGCCTACATCGACATCGCCAACGGCGGCAGCGGTGCGTTGCCGGCGATCCCTCCGGCGCGTTACTGGGCGGCTCCATATCGCACAACTTGGGGACACAACAAAGCTCGCGATTGGTTCACCGGGTATGAAGCCGGAGCCTGCTCCGCCAAGTGTTGTATGCCGGCGAACACGCTCTCGGTGCCGACGTCGGTCTATCGCGACTGCGACAATCGGCTCGCGTCGGGTCTGGATGGCCAATCGTTCGGAGCCGCTCCGATCGTCAACGCGAACTACGGCGGTGCGGCGTATTCGCCAACTCCGATGATGCCCAGTCCCTATTCGCTGAACCCGTATGGCAGCGCGATGAGTCCTCCCATGATGAATGGACAAGTCCCGTTCGGGTATTCGCCGAGCATGAGCCCTTCGCCGCCGATGATGAATCCTCCCGCCATGTCTGGTCCGTATTCGCAAGGCGTCCCTGGCGGCGGTTGGTCGAGCGGTCCCAATTCCGCGCTGCCAAGTTCTCCCGCTCCGCCCCCTCCCATCTCCGCTCCAGCCGGTGGCGGCCATTCGATTCCGATTCCCGGTCAAGGGGTCGTGAATCCTCCGGTCGTCCCAATGAGCAGTCAGAGCCTTGCGCCGCCGCAGCGTGGTTACTCGGCAAACAACCCGTGGGGACGCGTCAGCGGCACGAGCGGGGTTGGATTCAAGCCGGAAGGAGCCTCACGGTGAAATGCTGTTTTTCATTCCGTAGCCTGACTCTCCGAGTCGGGCACGATCGCAGGCCCGACTTGGAGAGTCAGGCTACGTGGCTACGCCATTTCGCGCGTGCCGTTGTCTGCGGAGCGATCACTGGGATGCTCGCCCTTTCCGGCTGCGCGGCGTTTCGGCCCATCGACGGCGTCCCCGCGCGCTACGTGCCCGATGAAGTCAAAGCTCCGGTACGATCCGGCAAGAAGACGATTGATCTCTCACTGCTCAGCCAAACGCAGCCGAGCGTGTATCACCTCGACACCGGCGACGTATTGGCGATCTCGATCGAAGGGGTCATGCCGCGCCGCGAGGGTGAGTTGCCGCCGGTGAATATGTCCTTCAACGCGAACGACGAAGCCTTGCCCGCCTTGGGATATCCGGTTCCCGTTCGAGCCGACGGCACCGTCTCGTTGCCGATGCTGCATGACGCCATCTCGGTGCGCGGCATGACGATCAAGCAGGCCGAAGACGCGGTTCGCCGTGCTTACACCGTCGAGAAGAAAATTCTGCAAAGCGGCAACGAGCGAGTCTGGGTCATCCTGCATCGCCCGCGTCAGTACCGAGTGCTCGTCATTCGCCAAGAAGGTGTCGAAGCTGCGGCCGGGTCCGGCTTGCCGGGAGCAGTCAATCTCGGCGCGCTCAAACGTGGCACAGGCAGAGCCGTCACGCTGACGGCGTACAAGAACGATGTGCTGCACGCGCTGGCCGAAACCGGTGGCCTGCCGGGACTCGATGCTGAAAACACGATCTACGTGATTCGCAGCAAGCGGCGCAACGGCGGCGCGGCGGCAGATGGATTCGCCACTGGCGGCCCACCGAATACTGGTTGGAGCACAACTCCGGCCCCGCTCGGACTCCCTCCGCTCCCGGAGGGGGGGCACTCGTTCAACACGTCGCCAAACAATGACGCTCCCCCCGCGAATTCACCGGTGACACCCCCTCCTCCCGCACAAGAACCCGGATCATCTCCCGACGCGACGCCCGGACCACAATCCCGCTTCTCCAATCACACCGGCAGGCAAATCGCCACGCTCGGCTTTGAGTCGAGTGACTCACAACGGCGCGTGACGCCCGCCGCGTTCAATACCGACGCGGCGGGACGTCCAATCTATTCGGCACCGACAACGAACCTGCCCCCGCTCATGAACGCCGCGCCGCACGTCGCCCCGATGACTTCACCCGACATGGGCTGGCAAGCTGGAATGCCTCCGCTGCAAGCCACGAACAACTGGCCGGAGATGTCCGCCGAAAGTTGGATGGGGCACGCTTCGACGGGCGACCCGACTCTCGCCAATCAAGGGGTGACGAAGATTCCGGTGCGGCTCGCTCCTGGTGAGCAAACGCGGTTCACCGAGCGGGACATCCTGCTCGAAGACGGCGACATCGTCTTCATCGAATCACGCGACACGGAGATCTTCTACACGGGCGGACTGCTCGGCGGCGGCCAATACACGCTCCCCCGCGACTACGACCTCGATGTCATGGGAGCCGTCGCGATCGCTCAAGCCGGTCGCAATAGCGGCACCGCGACTCGCGCCACCGGCGGCATCACCGCGCTCAACAACGACGTGACCATCAGCGCCAGCCAGGCGATCATCCTCCGCAAAATGCCCAACGGTTCGCAGGTGCCGATCAAGGTGGACCTGTACCGCGCTCTGCGACATCCCGACGAGCGAGTCCTCATGCAACCCGGCGACTTCCTGCTGTTGCAGTACACGCCATTGGAAGCGTGTGGTGCATTCTTTGAACGCCATCTGCTGGAAGGTGCCCTCTTCGGCGTCGCCGCCGCGCAACTCCAAAGCAACCGCTAATGACTCAACGTCGCGGCTGGCTCAGCCACCGTGGCCTCACGGCGATGGCTCGCGATGGGACTCAGGCGAACCCAGCGGAAATGCCACAGCGTGATCAGCTTGGTGATCGCACTGACGGTCGAAAGCAACATCAGCGGCCAGCCAGTGCTCGTCCCCATCGAGAGTGCAAAGGCGATCGTCGAAATGTCTTTCCACAAGAAGAACTGGTGCAGTCGAGCCGAGACTCCTCCCGTACGGCCGGTTTGGCGAATCATCAACACCTGATGCAGATATCCCTGAGCCAGAATCACGGTGACGATGACGATCAGCGTTTGCGAGACGGTACGTCCCCACTCGGCCGCGCCCGGAATCGTGACGAGGCCCAGCGGTGCTCCGACCAGCAACGCCGTGCATACGACGAATGCCAACATCGCCACGCGGTCGCGTCGATCGCGCACGATCTCAAAGAGCACCGCCAGCGTCAGCAGCGACGCCGCCAATCTCGGCCAGACGAGGTAATGGTTGAACCGTTCGAGACACGCGCCGTACAGAAAGAACGAGAAGAACGCCAAATAGCTGCTGACGAATTGATTGACGGACAACACCGCCGTCGGCCGCTCTTGGGTCGTGTCGTTCGCCGCCGATTGCTTCCGCTGCCAGACCAGCCTTAACTGCGCCCACAGTCCGCCGATGGTCAACAGGAAGATCGCGGAACTGGCCAGACCGGTGATGTGATAACTCATGGTGCTCGTGGTTTGACAGATTTCGACAAACCTGTGAAGCACACTTGGCGAGCATGGCTACGCTTGGGCGCACGACGCACTTTGTGCCGGCGACGTCATCAACAAACGCCCCCATCGACCTAGCGTCGATGGAGCGGAAGATGGACGGCTAATCCGCGGTGGCACGCGACGGGCCGGATCCCATCCGCCTCGTGCGGATGGTGAATCAGATTCGTCGGCATTCGATCCCCATTAATCTTCTTCACCATCCGCACGAGGCGGATGGGGTTTCAGAAAAGAGCCTGACAGACGACGTCGTTAGCACACCATCGGTCGCTCCATCCAGACAAGCTGGATGGGGGCGTGGCGATTCGCAAAGTGCGTCGTGTGCCCGTTACGACTGCACCAAACCCGCGTACTCATCGCGTGCAACGGTGTCGGCGAACAGCACCTTGGCGCAGCCATCGGTGTCGAACTTGAACATCGCCTGCGTGGCCAAGCTGATGTCGAGGTCGGCGATGAGCAATTCCTCACGCTTCAGTTCGGTTTGAGCGTGTATGCGGCCGTCGGGGGCGATGATCATCGAACGGCAATTCTGATGTTGCTCGTGACACATGTTGCAAGAGGCAAGCCAGACGGTGTTCTCGGCCGCGCGCGTCACAAGCATCGCGTGATGGATCGGTATCTTCCAATCGTTGGGCCGAGTCGTGTTGTTCTGCGGATGAAAGATGAGCCGGGCACCTTGGCGGACGCATTCGCGCGTCGTATCGGCAAAGCGAAAGCCCTCAAAGCAGATCACCACGCCAACACGCACGCCGCACAGGTCGAACGTCTCGAACGTCGTCCCCGGCGAGTACGCAATCGCATCCAGCGGCGTCAGCCGATTCTTGTGATGCACGCCGAGAATCTCGCCGGCCTCCGAAATCACGAGCGCCGAGTTGTACGGTTTGCCTCCCGTCGGATTCGTCTCCAGCGGAGTTTCCGTGCCGAGGATGCACGCGATCCTCAATTCGCCGCAGCGTTGCGCGATGCGGCGATGCAAGTCCGCCAGGCGTTGCGGCTCAATCGGCGTGTCAGGCCGGGCGATGTCCACACGGTATCCAACGGTCTGTGTCTCTGGAAAACACACAATCCGCGCCTGGGCTTCGGCCGCTTGTTCCAGAAAACGGAAGATCGTCCGAGCATTTGTCTCGACATCATTGACCTGCCGGCATTGAGCCAACGCAATTCGCAGAGATGTTTCAGCCATGTGACACCTGAATGTGACAAATAAACAAACTACTGCCCCCAACTCGCCGCTCGGACAATTTCAGCCGCGTCAATTGGGCCTTCGCTGCTGAGCAATGGACACAAGTGAGAATCCTTCAGCACGTCACTCACCTTGAGCGAGCGGCCATCGACGATGATCTGTTGCGACATCAAACGGACCCCGTGACTGTAATCGACGTACCAATCGACGTGGCCAACATACAGCGACTGAATCGGCCGGCCGTCGGGATAGTGCCAGCCATAGATCGCGACCTTGTGCGGTTTCTCTTTCAGGCGGTTGGTCAGCACGACGTCCTTCTTAATTCCGGCCACGAGCAGCCCGCGCGGTTTGCCGCGCAGTTGTTCTTCGATGCTTTGGTGATGTTGCCAGAACGTCGCGGCGGCATCCCGATCCTTCGTCAGCGGCTTTGGATCGAGCTTTACCTGGGCGGCGGCAAACACATCGTCCGAAATCTTCGCGGTGATCAGTGAGGCATCGAACTTGTCGGCCATTGTCATGGCCGTTTGCGGAGTGATCGGGACTCGGAAGAAATCGTCGTCCGTGCCAACCGCCAGGTAGTCGGCCATCACGAAATAGGTGGCGACGTGTTTGGCTCCAACGTCGTCGATGGCATCGACTCGAATCGGTTTCAGGCGGCGCAGAAATTCGGGGACGTTGCCGCTGAGAAGTTCTCGCAGGATCGCCGCCTCACGCAGATCGCGTGGCAACTCGGCAATCTGCTGTTGGAATCGGGTGCCGGTGGGCGCGTCAGCCGGACGATCGGGAAATGCGACGCGAACTTCGGGCGCGTCGGCGGGGATCGTCGCTCGCACGGCGGAAGGATCGACGAACGGCTGTGTCTGCACCCATTTCGTGTACGCTCGCGGGCCGCCGAACTGGCCCCATTTGTCGGCGAGGTCCGTCCCCAGCGTCAGGCCATGCAGGAGACCGTTCATCTCACCGACGAGTGCCGTGTGCAGAATCTTGTTATCAGGATTTGGATGGATGAAGAACTGAATCTGCCCATTGAGTCCGCTCATCTGCCGGAACGGTCCAGCGTCGCGCTCGGTCAGCTCGATATCGCAACGGAAGCGAGTCAGCATTCGTTGCGAGGCTCGGAATGTCCCGCCGTCCGGGCCAACGACCTTTTTCCCATTGAGCGTGATCGCGCGATCGTCGTAGGCGACGATCACCAGCCGCCGAGCCGCGTCGCCGTGCAACCATGCCAGCAGTTTGTCGCCGTGCAACCATGCCAGCAGTTTGTCGCCGTGCAACCATGCCAGCAGTTTGTCGCCGTGCAACCATGCCAGCAGTTTGTCGCCGTGCCGATCTTCGTCGGAGTACGAGTAGTTGGCATCGAGAAACACGATCTGTTCGAGCGACGCCGGTAAAGACTCGACCGCGTTGAGATATCCGAAGAGGAATGAGCCCCCACCGCTGTGACAACTCAGCACGACGCTGTCGGCCGCGAACTCCTTGGTGAGCGACTCGACCAACTCGCGGATGATCGTGCCCGCTCCGACTTGTTCGCGCCGAAACGTCGGCCAGCTCAATTGCGGCGCTTGAACAACCGCGAGAACGATGTCTTGTCCAGACGCGATCTCTCGCAGTCGGCGAATCTGCGCGGCGAAATGCTGGATATCGAATCGCCAATCGAGTTCCTTGGAAGCCGCACAGCCCAGCGTTTGCTCAATCGTATTGCCGTTGGGAGTGGCATAGATGACGAGCACGCGCCGCGAGTGTTTCCAATTCACCGGCGCGTTGACGAAGACTCGCACGCCGCTTTCGAGCCGAGTCCAGCGCACTTGCTCGTCGAACTGAGCCGTCTTCTCGAAGCCGGACAGAGGCGACTGCGCAGAGGCCATCGGGACTGCGATCAGCAGCAGCACGACAGTCATCCAAGATCGGCGCATATCCGGTGTTCCGTTTCGAGGACGATCAGCGGCGGATTTCTCACGCGGGTTTTATGAACGCAGCCTTGTCGTAGCCGCACAGGAACGCTTTGCAAAGTCCGTTCTCATGCTGGCTGTAATAGGCACACAACACTTCGGTCGGAGTTTCAACGAGATGGGGATACGAGCAATCTCCCAGGCTGTCCATCACGGCCCATTCGACAAGCTGCCGGTCCTTGGTCCAGCGGTAGATCGTCGAATACGAACGGCGTTTGTCGAACACCTGCGGAGCATTCAAGACGCGCTCGTCCTGGCCGCGATAGCTGGCTCGCGAGGCGAGAAACGTCTGGCCGCCGATCTCGTAGAAGTGTTCTCCTTCGGCGATCACCGGCCGCTCGAGTATTTGCCAATCGCGATAGGGCGGCTTGGCCACCGCCACGTTGCAGGTCGAGCCGTACTTGCGGCGAATCACGATCGTCATGGTGCGGTCCGGTTCAAACCGCAGCGTGGATTCGCTGGCGTTGTTGTACGACGCAACCAATGAGACGAACTCCCAATCAATTCCGTTGGCCGATCGGATGAGATGAATCTGCCGCTCATTCGACGTGCCGGTGTGCGGAATAGCGTGCGGCGGGCACCAGAACATTTTGGATTCGCGGTCGTAGATCACACCCCAGAAATAGAACGGCGGCTTGTAACAGTTGCGCGGCTCGGACCAGGATACGCCGTCGGCTGATGTGCGGACTTGTGTCTGGCGGCTGGCGTCGAAGTCGTAGCAGAACAGCGTGTCGTCGGTGGCGACGAATTCGGGAGTCCCCTGAAACTTCTTCGGATCGTTCGGCGGGCAACTGGCAATCTCAGTCCAGGTGCGGCCTTCATCGCGGCTGCGATACGTCTTGATCCGATCGGTCGCCTCATGCTGTTTGTAGCGGTGTCCGTCGCCGTGATAGAAGGCGAGATAGATCTCGCCTCGAAAGCGAAACATCGTCGGCCAGCCGCCGAGATCCGTCATCGCTCGCGTCCACTGCGGCCGCAGCACGTCGCCGACACCGTCGCTGACGATCACCGGTTGAGTCCGCTCGGCCTTCCGATGAACGCCAATCGGCGGAAATCCGGCGAAGCGGTCGGTCGAGTCTTGCGCGACCGCGCGAAGCGCTGAAGGGACGCCAAACAAACTCCCGGCCATGATCTGGCAGGCCACGCGGCGATCGAATCGCATCGGACACCTCCAATTTCAAAAAGAGGCAAGACGGCAACACATCGCTCATTCGACTGTATGACTTTCCGATTGATGACCCCATCCGGCTTGCCCGGATGGTGAAAACGATGGAGAGCTAACAAGCAGAGCCCCACCAACATCCTCCCAACTCTCCCGTTCCTCCGCCGAAGGCGGAGGAACGGGAGAGTTGGGAGGATGTTGGGACGACATCAACTAGCCCACCATCTGCTTCACCAACGGCACAAGGCTGTTGGGGGTCGAACTACCTACGGAGAATCTTTTCCAGTCACGGGGGATTTCACACGTCCTTGCCGTCCGAATCCAGGGACTTCGCTGCCGAGCGGAACCGCACCAATATCGGGCCGAGCCTCGATGACCGGACGTTGCGGATCGAACAAATCTTTCGGCAACACAATGCCCTTACCGATCGCCGAGCTGTTGGGCTGCAAGCGGTAATCGTTCTTTGCGGCGGGGCCACGATCGAAGGCGGTGAAGCGCGGATCGGCGACGAACGAGTTTGCTTCCCAGCCACCGGGATATTTCGCGGCGATCGCTTTTGAGCCTTTGGCCTCGCGGACTTTCTCAAGGAAGCCATCGGGCAGCTTTGCGTCAGCGGCAGGGCACCAATGCAGGTTGCCGTCCATCTGGATGTCGTGTTCTTCGGGGTACGCCGAATCGGGATAACGATTGAGGTACACGAACAGATTGTTGAGCACGCTGCGGCGCGTGCGCGGATGCGTCGTCGTCCAGGTACGGCCGGCGTAGCTGCCGCTCCAGGTCTCGGTGATGAAGGTGTTCTGATAGAAGTGCAGGCTCTCCATGCCGAGCAGATCGTTGCCGTGGGCCAGGAATCCGTGGCCGCGCAACATGCCCCCTTCCGGAGTCTTTGGGTTGGGCCGGCTGAACGGGACGCCCTGCCGCTGATCGAGCAGATTGCGATAGATGTAAATCTCACCGATCGGCCCGCCGGTGTTGTTGCAGGCGAACGTGCTGAAGATGTCCCGAATCAAGTTGTGATGAATGTGGATGTCGTCGTTCATGTACCGCGACGGACTGCTGAGATAAATGCCGTCGTCCTGCATCCGCTCGACGACGTTGTGATGAAACTTGATCGCTCGGCCGCTGAGATACACGCCGTCGTGCCCGTCGGTGAACTCGCAATTGGCGATCTCCCAATCGTGGTTGTACGGGTAATAGAAGACCTCGAACTCGTAGCTTCCCTCGGTGACGATCAGCGCGTGCGAATTGAGCCGTGCGATGTTTCGGGCGTTGCCGGGTGGCGTTTCGTAGGAGGGATTTCCAATCCGGCCGAGATCCTTCGGCGGCGCGACGAACGGGTCGTAGAAGCGCGGCGAATACGTGAAGAGGCTGTTCTCATCTCGCCACGCCCACGGCGGGATCATCCCGTGAATCGCCGAGTTCACCATGCGGAACGGCCCCGTCGATTGCGATCGCAGGCCGTAAGTCCCGGCGAAGATCGTGACGTTGTCGAACTCGACGTCGATCCCCATTCGCAATTCGACGCAATTGGTCCCGGCTCCGCGGATGACCACATCCTGGAAGCGGACATGCTTGGCCATGTCGATCTTCAGCGGCATCGATCCGAACGGCGAGATGATCAGCGGCAGCTTGCGCGGATCGGTCTCCCCTTTGTAGTTGGCGATTCCCGGCGTCGTCAGATTCGTGTGAGCCAACCGCACATGAATGTGCCCCGAATCGCGGTCGTACCACAACCCCGGCCCGCAATAGAGCGGCAGAACCATCAGCTTCTTCTCCGGGTCGTCGATCCAAAGTTCATTCGCCGCCCGCAAATCCATCGTGTGCCAGTAAGTCTGCAATGCGATGTGCGAATCGCCGAACAAACCCAGCACGTCGCGAATGTTCTTGTACGCTTTGACCGAGCGATACTCGCCCGCCGCGCCGTTCGGAAATGGTTCCCACGCCTTGGCCGGCTCGTCGAAGAACTCCGCAAAGCTGCCGTCGATGATGACTCGCTCACCCGGAAACGCGCGAATCGTGATGGGGGCATCCGGCTTGCCGGCGACGGCACAATAAACGTTCTCGCGATACACGCCGCCCCGCAGCACGAGCGTGTCACTCGCGCCCAATTGCTTCAGAGCGTGATTGATCGTCCGCCACGGAGCCGCTTCAGTGCCCGCCGCAGCGTCGTTCCCCTTGACCGGGTCCACGAACAACTTCGGCCCGTTGCCCAGCGGACGTTGCGAAACCTCCGGCAACGGCCGCAGCGTCGGATGCGATGTCGATTGCGCGATTAGCGTCTGAGTGGACAACAGCAACACGGCAACCCATTGAAAACATCGAGTCATCAGAATCTCCAATCAGGTTTGGCAGAACGATGTGGGCAGAACGATAAAAGCCATTCCGCTTCTTGTTCCCATCGTTCTGCCCCCATCGTCCTGCCAACCCATTAAGACAGCAACTCGGTCAGCACATTCCCATGCACGTTGGTCAGCCGGCGTTGGATGCCGTTGTGATAGAACGTCAGCCGTGTGTGGTCGATGCCCAGCAAGTGCAGGATCGTGGCGTGGAAGTCGTGGACATCGACCGGTTTCTCGCCCACCTTCCAACCGATGTCGTCGGACGCTCCGTAAGCGACGCCGTGCTGCAAACCCGCACCGGCCAGCCAGACGCTGAAGACGTCGGGGTTGTGGTCGCGTCCGGCTCCCACTTTTCCGTCACCGCTTTCGGAGTAGGGCGTGCGGCCGAACTCGGTGTTGAAGATCACCAGCGTGTCGTCGAGCATCCCGCGCTGCCGCAGATCACGCAGTAACGCGGCGACCGGCTGGTCGATTTTTCCGGACTCGCGGCCATGATTGGTCGGCACGCTGCCGTGAGCGTCCCAATGCACTTCGGTCCCGAACGCCGCACCGCTCCAAAGCTGCACGAACCGGACGCCATGTTCCAGCAATCGCCGCGACAGCAAACAGGCTCGCGCGAACTCCGCGCACTCCTTGCGATCGACTCCGTACATCGCCTGCGTGGCTGCGGTCTCTTGATTCAGATCCGTGGCTTGCGGAATCGCGAGTTGCATTCGCGCCGCGAGTTCGTAACTGCGCATCCGGCTTTCGAGCGGTTCGTCGTGGCCGCGTTCGGCGAGATGCCGGCGATTGAGTTCCGCAACGGCCGCGAATCGCGCGGCTTGAGTGGCCTCTTCGAGCTTTGTCGCCGGTTGCAGATTGCGCACGGCCGGGCCGCTCGTGTTGAGCACGACTCCTTGATGCCGCGCGGGGAGAAAACCGCTCGACCAATTGTTCGCACGGCCGGTCGGCCACGAGCGGCTGTCGGGCAGCACAACGAACGTCGGCAGGTTGTCCACTTCGCAGCCCAGCCCATACGAGACCCACGCTCCGGCCGCGGGAAACCCGAGCGTGCGGAAGCCGCTGTTGGCTTCATACGTCGCGGGGGTGTGATTGCCGGTCCCCGACCACATCGACTTGATCACTGTCAGCTCATCCGCGACTTCGGCGAGATGCGGAAACAAATCGGAGACCCACAAGCCGCTCTCGCCGCGCTGACGGAACTTGAAGTGCGGTCGATGCAGCAGCCCGACTTTGCCCATGAATCCCTGCGGCTTCTCGTCGCCGGGGACCGACTTGCCGTGCAGCTTTTCCAACTGCGGCCGGTAATCGAACGACTCAAGCTGACTCAAGCCCCCCTGCAAAAAAATCTGAATGGCCCGCTTCGCTTTCGGCGGATGATGCGGCGGCGGATCGGCCGCTGCACCGCGCACGGAGTCGGCGGCGGACTCGTTCGACAACAGTGTTGCGAGCGCCATGCCACCCAGGCCGGTCGCGAACTGGCCGAGAAACTCGCGTCGCGGCCAGTCTCGCAGCGGATCGCTCATGGCGTTGCTGATTGGTTGGAGCTTCATGGGGCGTTCGTATTCTCCTTCAGCCACTCTTCGACCTCGGCAGGTTTGAAACCGCCTGGGCCGGGACCGCCTCGATAGGCGATTTTGCCATCAACATCGACGACGTAGAACCGATCGGGCCAACCAGCGTAGGCCGCATTCACCACGTTGTCTTCGCGATCGACGACTGTTTGACACGTCAGCTTCAAAGTCTCCAGGCACATCAGAGCGTTCTCAGTTCGATCGGCCAGCGTGTTGGTTTGCAGAACCTTGAGCAGCGACTCGGAGCCTTCCTTTTGAGTGAACAGCACCGAATCGGGATGCGCTTCGCGAATGTAGACCAGCAGGAACTCCGCGCGGTCCTTGTAGTTCTGATAGAGCTTTTCGAGGTCGCCAGACTGGCGACGGAAGGGAGGTCAGGTGTAGCTGGCAAAGATCAGCACGACCGGCTTCTTGTCGCGAAAGCTCGACAGCGTGATCTCGTGCTTGCCGCTCTTGTCGGGCAGCGTGAAGTCGGGAGCCTCGTCACCGACGTTGAGCTGATCTTGGTGCCGTTCGCCCTTCGCGGCTCCGGTGATAATCTCGCCACGGCGGCGACCGTCTTTCGACGTGAGCAGTTCGCTGAGATCGAGCATTCCGTCTTTGTTCTTGTCGCGTTGCAGCAGCCGGACTGCGTTCTCCAATTCTTCTTTCGACAACTTGCCGTCCTTGTCGGTGTCGAGCAACCGGAAGACCGCGTCGCGGGCGTCATCGGACGTCGGCTTTTCGGGAGCAGATTCCGCCGCCTTCGGCGTTTCGGCCGGCTTGGTCGAATCAGCCGCCGCTCGCCGCCGCATCTTCGCAAGTCCGCCGCTGACTTTTTCGAGTTCGTCTTTGCTGAGCTTGCCGTCGCTGTCGGCATCAATGCGCGCGAATCGTTCGCGAAGCTGCGAAGGTGCTTCCTCCTTGTCGAGCAATCCGTCGTCATTTTTGTCGTGCTGCGAAATGATCCGCGCCGGATCAAGCCGCTTGGCTCGGCCCTCTTGAGTTCGTCGCGGTTTGTCGTCTGCCGAAAACACCAATGCCGCGCTGGCCATCACGCACAAGCCGGCCATCGCCATTTTCCATCGTCTCATGATTCGCCTCCTTTAATCGACGAACAGGAATTCGTTCGCATTCATTATCGCCAAACAGAACAGAGCCAAATCGTGCTCTTGCAAAACGTTTTGGCCGAAAGCCGTCTCGTCCGCGTTTGGTGATCGGGAGAAGCCCAGCCAATAAGCCCGGCGAACCTGAGCGAGCGGATCGTTTCCCGCCTCGCGCTTCAGGCGTTCGGCGAAGCGGCCGGCGTAGTGTTCGATGAGGGGGTCATGCAACAACGACAGCGCTTGCAGTGGAGTGCTGGTCACGGAACGGCGGGGCGTCGGCACGGACGGGTCGGGACAATCGAGCGTGTCGAGCAGCGGACTCGTGCCGGCTCGGACCCAAGTGCGGTACAGGCTGCGCCGGTTGAACTCAGGACCGACCGCGTCGAAGACCGTGTAAGTTTCGTTGTTACCCGCGCTCGAGATTTTGAAGTCGCGATAACCGGGGCCGCCGAGCTTCAAATCAAGGTCGCCAGAAACCGCGAGCACGGCGTCTCGGAACGTTTCGGCTTCGAGTCGTCGCCGCGGCCGATGCCAGAGCAAGCGGTTGTCGGCGTCAATGGATAGCGGTGTTGCCGACCCCTGCCCCTTGACCATCGACCCCTGCCGATAAACCGCGCTCGTCACGATCAACCGCTGAATCCGCTTCAGGCTCCACGCGGGGCCGTCGGCCGGATGCACGAGTTGTCCAGCGAGCCAGTCCAGCAATTCGGGATGCGAAGGCAGACCGCCCTGAAAACCGAAGTCGCTCGGCGTGCGGACCAAGCCCTCGCCGAAGTGATAGCCCCACAGTCGATTGACGATGACTCGCGGCGTGAGCGGGTTGTTCGGATGCGCGATCCATTCCGCGAGTGCCTTGCGGCGGTTGGCTTCGAAAGCATTGTCAGCCAACTTCCAATCGGCTTCGACTCCCGTGACCGATGCGATGCCGCGCGGCGCGACGATCTCGCCCGGCTGCTTGAAGTCACCACGTGCGAGCACACGCCACGCGTTCGGCTGTTTCGGAACGGTCGTGTGGACCGGGCCGCCTTTGAGCAGTTGTCGAATCGCGTCTCGCCGGGACCGTTGTGAAACGAGTTCGCGTTTCGTCTGTTCGTCCGCTGTCTCCTCGCGTGCGTTGATGCCCTCGACTTCCGCGTCCAGCGCGGAGATTCGCCGTTCGATCATCGGCTTCGCGGAGTCGGCGAGGCTCTCGCGTTCGTCTCCGTGATAAGTGCCGCCGAGAGCCGCGCTGATTTGATAGAACTCGCGCTGGGTGATCGGGTCGAACTTGTGATCGTGACAGCGGCTGCAATTGATCGTCAGGCCGAGAAACGTTTGGCCAACCGCTCCTACGAGTCCCTCCAATTCCTCTTCGCGAGCGAACTTTTGCATGTCGGGGGTGCCGTTGTTGTACGCCGTCAGGTCATACGGCCCGACGGTCAGAAAGCCGCTGGCGATGACGGCCAACGGATCGTCCGGTTGCAGGACGTCGCCAGCAATCTGCCAACGGATGAAGTCGTCGTAGGGCATGTCCGAGTTGAACGCCTCGACCACGAAATCGCGGTACTTCCAAAGACTCGGCCGCAGCTTGTTGCGTTCAAATCCTTGGCTCTCGCCGAAGCGGACGATGTCGAGCCAGTGCCGTGCCCATCGTTCTCCGTAGTGCGGTGAATCGAGCAGCCGATCCACAAGTTTCTCGTACGCTCGTGGGTTGCGATCGTTGACGAAGTCCTCGACGTCTTCCGGGGTCGGTGGCAAGCCGATGAGGTCGAATGCCAGCCGGCGAATGAGCGTTTTCTTGTCGGCTTCGGGAGATGGCTTGAGGCCAGATTTCTCCAGGCGATGCCGGATGAAGTTGTCGATCGAATTGGGAGCCTGTCCCGCGACTCCCTCGCTGACGCTTCGGGTGACATGCGGCGGTTCGACGACTCGCAGCGGTTGCAGCGACCACCAGTTGTAGCCGGCTCGGCGGTCGCTGGTGTAAAGGAACGGATCAATCGGATCGGCGGCCCAGGTCGCTCCGGCTTTGATCCAATCTCGCAGCAACTTGCGATCGTCGGCGGAGAGTTTGTCGCGTCCCTTCGGCGGCATCTCAGCCGCGTCGATCCGTTTCAACAGCGCGCTGTCGAGATCACCCGGCTTGAGCACTTTGCCGCTGTCACCGCCGAGCAACGCTTGCTCGCGCCGCGTCAGGTCCAGCCCGCCCTTGCGATCGGAAGTGTTGTGGCACTCCAAACAATTCCGAGCCAGCAAGACGGCCACATCGGTCGCACGCGCTCTCAACCCAGCGACCGGCGAATCCTCTGCGTGAATCACTGCCACGCTGAGAAGAACCAATCCGCACGCGGCGTTAGAGATCAATCGCCAATTTTGTCGTTGATGGGGCATGACCGATGGCATCTCGGCGGAGTCACTGAGATCGACTGTGCAGAGCTTTCAGGATCGTTGACACCTGCGTGCGATGCGTAACGTCGCACATTTCATGGGAAGTGCAAACGATCGGCCCGAATGCTGACTCACGACATTCGTCACATCAATGCCGCTCGGCCCTCGATTCCAGAATCGCACCGCATCGCCGGAAGTGTCTTTCTTGCTCATTGTCGTACAGCGCATCGCGCAGATCGACCAAATAGAAATCCGTGTCCTTGATGATTGCGCCTCGCAAGTCCGCTCCACGCAGATTGGCTTTGCGAATCTCTTCCGGAGATTTGAAGTCCTGCTCGTTGTAGTCGTCCGTGTAAAAGCCGGTGCGTGAACCGTACATCGGAATCGTCGAGCCGACCAATCCACTGCGCGTTGAACCCATGTGAAACGTCGCACCGCTGAGGTCGGCATTGCGAAGATTGGCGATCTCCCAGTCGATGTCCGCCAGCCCGGCTTCTCGCAGATCGGCGTCCGTGAAGTCCGCATTAGGCATCACCGATCCCGTCAGCAGTGCTTTCGAGAGATCGGCATTGGCGAAGTTGGGGGCGAAGAGTTCCATCCCTTCGAGACAACAGCCATGAAGGTTGGCCTTCGGGAATCGCGCTTGATCGAAATTGGCAACAGTGAGGTCCAGCCCGGCGAGGTCGGCCAATTTCAGGTCCGCTTCGGTGAAGTCCGCATCGTCGATCACCGCATCGGGCAGATCGCTCGCTTCGAGACACGCGCGGCGGAGGATCGCACGGCTGAGATTTGCGCATTTCAGAGACGATTCGACGAGCGATGCCTCGGTCAGATCGGCGGACGACAGATTTGCTCGATCAAGATCGACCTCACGTCCCTGAACCGAAGTCATGTTGGCTCCCACGAACTTGGCATCGGACGCCTTGAGCCGTGACAGAATCGCTCGTTGCAAATCGGCGGACGTGAAGTCCGCGTGCTGAGCATTCGCGCCGTCGAGATTGGCACGCTCCAGGTTTGCTCGAGTGAAGATCGCGTGCGCGAGTTCGCATCGCCTCAGATCGACCTCCGGCCAGTCGGCCTCGGCCAAGAATGCTCCAGCCAAATTCCATTGACCCTCTTTTAGACCGGCCAAACGCGGCGGCTCTGGCTTCCAGCCGGTTCCGCTCACATGCAGCAACGAAGCGGCGAGCGGATGCACGTCGCGATGCTTGGGTATGAGCAGGCGACGAAGGCTGTCTTGGATCGGTTGTGACTTGGCGACGTACAGCGCCACGTCATGCACCAGTCGCCCGGGCCATTGACGTCGCAATGAGTCACGAGGGTCGCCATTTTCCAATTCGTGAGCGATCGCTTCCGCCGCAAGGATCAGCAGAATGGCGGGCTTTGACAACCGCGCGTGCTTTTCAAAATGCGATTCAACGGCGTTTTCGCGAATAGGACGCAGTGGTTCGACGGACTGTTGCGCCGGAACCATTGCGACGAACCAACGCCATCCGACCGACAACCTCGACTCGCGATCGGGGAACATTCTCAGGGCGACTCGCTGCAATGCGGCTTTGATCGTCGTCAACGCTTCATCGGCCGCAAACTCGTCGAGCATCTGCCGCCACAGCCCTGGATTATCACCAAGTTCACCACCTTCGGCGTCGGCTTGAATCCGTCGCATGACCGACGCGCACTCGTTGTGATGGACGGCCAGGAGATACTCGATCCATTCGTCTCGCCCCCAGCCAGCAAGTTGAGCACGAATGAGATGACCAAACTGTGGTTTCTCCGAGTGAATGATGATCCATCCGCGCGGATCTTCCGTCGGTGATTCTGGTTCATAAGAGGAGTCATCGAATCGGACGCCGGGATTTGTCGAAAAACACTCGGCAAGATGATACAGAGCGGCAGTTGTTCCAGCCCCAACCTCACCACACAGCAGAATCGTTTGAGATTTTCCAGCCGCGAGATGTTCGGCAACGACGTCTTCCAACAACACGATCTCGCCGGACGGTTGCAGCCGGACTCGTGGTCGAACAGCGGCGCGGACTGGCTCGATCATCGACGCACCTATGAGCAGTCAAGTTTTCGACCGCGAGATCATAAACGACTCACGGCTCACTTCGAGCTTTTTGCGGCGGTGGCGAATTGGGGTCGCCATGAATATGGTGCTCGGCCATCGGTCTCATCCTGCCATCCACGAGGAGCCTGCCATGCGGCGATTGTTATTGATTTGGGGATTGTTGCTCATCGTTTGTCGGCCGGCACTGGCAGACGAGCCGTTGTCGGTTCAGCCAATGCCGGGCAAGCAGGTGGCTCAGCGATTGGTCAGCCAGGCGGACCCGGAACAGCAGTTGGGTTATCTGTTGTTCTTGCCGAAGGACTACGGAACCGACCGCCGCAAGTGGCCGGTGATGTTGTTTCTGCACGGGTCGGGCGAGCGAGGCGATGACTTGAAGCTGGTCAAAGTGCATGGCCCGCCGAAGTTGGTGGACGATCGGCCGGACTTCCCATTTATTGTGGTGTCGCCGCAATGCCCGAAGGATCGCTCGTGGAACGGCGAGGTCCAACTTCACGTCCTGGCCGAGTTGCTCGATTCCGTGCTGACTTGTTTCGCCACCGATCGCGAGCGTGTTATTGTCACCGGCCTGAGCATGGGAGGCTTCGGCTCCTGGTCGCTGACCGCCAAACATCCTGCGCGATTCTCCGCCGCAGTGCCGATCTGCGGAGGCGGTGATCCGGACATGGCCGGCCAACTCAAGAGCGTCCCATTCTGGGTGTTTCACGGAGCGAAAGATTTCGGCGTGCCTCTGAAACTTTCCGAAACGATGGTCGCGGCAATTCAGAAATCCGGCGGCTCCGCCAAACTGACTGTCTACCCCGAAGCGGGACACGACAGTTGGACCGAGACCTACAAGAACGAAGCGGTCTACGATTGGCTGCTCGCACAACGGAGAACGTCACCCGCTCCGCTGCCGTCCGCCGATCCGTGCCTCGCCTTCGCGCGAGTCGGTTTGCTCGATCTGAAGCTCGGCAATCCGGACGACAAAAACACCTTTGCGGCCAGCATTTTCCTGAGCACGTCGCCAGCCTGTGCTCCGTGCCTTCGCGAACGGCTCGCCCCGCACCGCGAGAAGCTGTTAGCCGATGCGACCGCATGGGTGAATGCTCAACCGCCTGAACAACTCATCGGCAACGCCGGCCGCGAACGGTCTCGCGCGGCCTTCAAAGGAATCTGCGACGCGGTGCTGTTCAACGGACAATCCGGATTCACCACCGCAGTCGTCTTCGATCAGTATTTCGTCCGGCACAAGGGGGTGCTAAAGCTGGAAACGAAATAGATCACATTCAAAAAAAGTAACACAGGTCTCACGCAGAGTCGCAAAGCTCGCAGAAATTCGCGGACAGGCTCTTTCTCCGCGAGCTTTGCGCCTCTGCGTGAGACTGTCTTCACTTCCGCTGCCCAATGCACCACAGATTCTGGTACGTGCGAATGAAGAGTTGCCCGTCGCTGGGGACGATCGACGAGTTCGAGTGCTCTCCCAACGAGTTGTTGGCGACAAGCTCAAACTTCGGACTGGCCTTGAAGACATGGCAGTCCCCCTTCTGCGTGATCGTGTAGCACAGACCGTCGGCCAGCATCACCGAAGACCAATTCGTGCCGCCGGCCATGCGTTGTTCCCAAACGGTCTCGCCGGTCTTGAGGTTGAAGCACTCGGCAATGCCGGGATCGTTGTGGATGTAGATGTGCCCTTCGTGAATCACCCCCGAACCGATCCGCTGTTTGGTTCTCGGATGCCGCCAGAGCCGTTGTTCCTTCGTCACATCGCCGCTGCCCCCCGCCTTGAGCGCGATCGACATGCCGTTGAAGCCCCCCATCGCGACCACCACGCCATCCGCGTAAATCGGTGACGTGTAACACAGCGCGTTCGTACCGGTGCAGGTCCAGAACTCCTTGCCCGTCTGCGGATCGAGACCGCAGGCTCGGAACGGAAAACTGATCAGCAGCTCGTTCCGGCCGTTGATGTCGCGGAAGATCGGAGAACTCCACGAGCCGTAGTAATCGGGATTCCCAGACTTCGCTTCGGAGGTGCCGTCCTTGTTGTATGGCTCGTCGTGATTCCAAACCGTCTCGCCCGTCTGCTTATTGACGGCGATCAAGAACGACCGCTCGCCGGGTCCGAAGTGCAGATAACACAGGTCGCCGTGTAGTACCGGCGAGGCTCCATATCCCCAAATGTGTTTCTGAATGCCAAGGTCTCGCTTCCACAATTCGTTCCCCTCGAAATCGTAGCAGAACATCCCGGCCGAGCCGTACCAGACGATGACTCGTTCGCCGTCAGTCACCGGCGATGACGCACAGAATGGATTCGTGCCGTGAGTCGGTTCCTTCTCGGTCCACTCGGTTCCCTTCTGCCAGAGCAGTTTGCCGTCACGGCGATCGAAGCACATCAGCGTGCGACGGTTTTCTTTTTCGATCGCCTGCGTGACGAAAACTCGGTCCCCCCAGACGGCCGGAGTCGAATTGCCTCGTTCCGGCAGCTTCACCTTCCAGGCAACGTTGTCCGTTTTGCTCCAAGTGGTGGGCAGTCCCTTCTCCGTGCAGGTGCCATCGCCGCGCGGCCCGCGCCATGCCGGCCAGTTCTCGGCGTTCGCGGGGCTAACCAAAACAACGATGACGAGCAAAAACCAACGATGAGCGTTCTTGGTCATGGCGGGGTCTCCGTAGGTCAGGCTTTCCAGCCTGACGGTAACGCGGGTCGAGCAAACGGCTGGGAAGACAATATCGACTTCAGGGTCATTCGTTGAGTGTTCCGGCCAAACGTACAAGGTTGGGATAACAGCCAACGGCATTCGGCTCACGGCGTCCAGTGAGCCGCGAAGCGCTAGCCGCGGGTTGTTTTCATCGACCCGCGGCTAGCGCCTTGCGGCTCACGAATTTGTTTTCAACGCACCAGCCATCGATTCAAATTCTTCAGTTTCTGCTACCGGTCAGTTGTCGCCGCTTGTTGAAGCGTCATAGTGAGCCAACGAAACCGTCTCTCAACAGGAGCCTGCGATGTTGCATTGTTGGTGTGTCTTGGGATTGTTGCTGGGAGTTGCTCTGCCGGTGTTCGCTCAAGAGCCGCTCCAACGGATCGCATTTGGATCGTGTGCGAAGCAGGACAAACCGCAGCCGATTTGGGATGCGGTGGTCGAAACGAAGCCGCAGCTCTTTCTCTTCATCGGCGACAACATCTACGGCGACACCGAAGACATGGCTTTGCTCAAGCAAAAGTGGGACTTGCTGGGAACACAGCCGGGATACCAGAAGCTCAAGCAGACCTGCCCGGTGCTCGCGACGTGGGACGATCACGACTATGGAGCCAACGACGCCGGAGCCGAGTACCCCAAGAAGCGCGAATCACAGCAGTTGTTCCAAGATTTCTTCGACGTTCCGAAAAACAGTCCGCGTCGCAAGCAGGAGGGGGTTTATCACGCCGAGGTCTTCGGCCCGCCCGGACGGCGAGTGCAAATCCTTCTGCTGGATGCTCGGTACTTTCGCGGTCCATTGAAGACCGGTTTCCAACCAGGTGAACCCGGAGACGGCTTTCGAGGCAAGTACGCTCCGAACACCGATCCCTCCGCGACGGTGCTCGGCGCCGTGCAATGGAAGTGGCTGGAGAAACAACTCCAGACCCCGGCCGACGTCCGAGTCCTCTGTTGCAGCTACCAACTGCTGCCGGATGAACACGGCTCGGAAGCGTGGGGCAATTTTCCGCTCGAACGAAAGCGTCTGCTGAATCTGATCCGTGACACGAAAGCCAAGGGTGTCGTCGTTATCAGCGGCGACCGGCATCTCGCCGAGATGATGCGGCTGCCACCCAACGCGGCCGGCATCGGCTACCCGCTCTACGAAGCCACATCGAGCAGCCTGAATGCTCCCAGCGGCAACATGACAAAAGCCGGAGTCCGCTTCGCCAACGAGGTCAATTCCTATCGCGTCGGCCTGACCTACTTCGACACGAACTTCGGATTCATCGACATCGACTGGTCCCAACCATCGCCGCTGATTCGCCTGCAAGTCCGCGACGAAAAAGGGGGAGTCGTGTTGCAGCAACGAGTCAAACTCAGCGAATTGCAGTAGCCTAAATTCGGTGGCGAAGGTTTTGGGATTGAATCAAGTGTTAAGAACCGCATTGAGAACACTAATCGGCGCTAATTCTCGCTAATTCCGAAGGCTTTCATTGAGTGGATTAGCGAAGATTAGCGTCGATTAGTGTTCCCGTTCTTGTTTTCGTGGACTCCCAACGGTGCCGCCAGTCAACCATTCGAGGTTGAAGCGGGCCAACGTGAGCAGAGCGTAACTCGTGGGCTTCTTCTGTTCGGCGTCGGGCTCGCGTCCACGTTCGTAGAGGCACAAGAGCGTGCCATCCGGCAACACCGCAAGGTCGCTGTAGGCACTCATCCCCGGTTCGAGGACTTGGCTGGCGGCCCACGTTTGTCCGTCGTCTTCGCTGAGCTTGATCGACAGATTCTTACGGTCGCGCGACTTGCCCGCCGCTTCTTTGCCATCGGCTCGCGCGAGGTTGTGCGGGTTCGCAAACACAATTCGATTCTTAGCACTGCCTGGCTTCTCACTCAGCCGGATGATGCTCGCCATGCAGATCGGTTCGAGTAGTGCGTCTTCAAAACGCGGCTTCGACCAACCAGTCGCGCCATCGGGACCGATCGTCACGAGCCGCCGATGGGCCATCGATTCGCTGCGCACGTTGAGCATCACTCGGCCATCGGCCAGTTGCACGACGACCGTTTCGTTCGGGTTAATCCACTCGGCGGTATTCGGCACGGCGATGTCGCCGCGCTGCCACGTCCGGCCGTTGTCGTCGCTGAAGATCGAGGTCGTTACCGACGGACGATGAGCATGCCCGCCAGTCCCCGTCGAAAGCCACACTGGCACGACCAGCCGGCCGCTCTTCAATTGAATGCCGTGGCCCGGTCCAGTCGCCAGCACTTTCCAGTCGTACTCCGGCCGAAACTTGTCGAACGTCGCCGTGATCTCGACCGGCTTGGTCCAAGTCACCCCGTCGTCGTCACTGCGCAGCGAGAAGCAGCGGCAGTATTCCAGACAAAACAGAAACTGCACCGAGCCATCTCGATTCGCAAAGGCCACCGGATTGTTGTAGGTCACGTCGTCCGGGCTCGCGAGCTTCTGCGCCAACGCGACCGGGTTCTTGGTCTTCGGCCCCGGCACGTCCGCGATCTTCGCACGCGGAGACCACGTCTTCCCGCCATCGGTGCTGCGGCGAAGCAGGATGTCGATGGTGTCCCAATCGCTCTTTCCCGTCCGCCGAGCCTCACAATACGCCAACACCGTTCCCGGCTTGGTCACGACGAGACCAGGAATGCGATACAGCGCGTAGCCGTCTCTTCCAGCCTCGAACAAATCGAGCTTTTCGAGCAGCGGTTCGGCCGAGAACCCCGCTTCGGACAACGACAACAACAAGAGTAGAGACGCACAGAACCAGCGACTGGCGTGAAACATGGTCGATCTCCCAAGGACAAGGAAATTCGATGTGGTGTAGCCAACCTTCTGGTCTTGGCCCAACGGGGACGGACTCGATAGCCCAGGGCAACGCCCTGGGTGAGGACACACCAACCGTGGTTTAGCCCCAACGGGGCGCAACTTGAATGATGGCCGCACGAGTTTCGCCCCTTCAGGGCTGGTAATGTTCTCTCGAATGACCAACCCAGGGCGATGCCCTGGGCTATCGAGTCATGCCTCCTTGGGGCTGAAAACCGCTCAACACCGGGACGCCTGAGGGCACCCATTTGCTTTCATTTTCGGGCGAAGATGGTCGCTCAGCCTTTTGGAAATTGCTACTACCGCCGCAAGTAGGCGTGCAAGGCCGGGACGTCCTGCGACAGCCGATTGGCCACGAGCTTGGCAATCTCGATGGCTCCTTTGCGTGAGAAGTGCGTGCGATCGCTGGCGGACGCACTGAGATCGGCACTCGCCGTATCGCCGAGCTGATTGAAGAGGTCAAAGCTCGCCGCGTGCAGATCGACCAGCGGGACTTTCTTTTCCGCCGCGACCTTCTTCATCGCGTCGGCATACGGAGTCAGCGTCGTCACCGCCTTGCCGTTGTCAAAGATGCGCCGAGCGACCGGCGTCACCAGCACCGGTTGAATGTCCGCCGCGCGAGCGTCGTCGATGAACTTGCGCAGATTGTCTTGAAAGTCGCCATTCGGATCCGTCGTGCGGTCCCCTTTGCCGGGCTGATCGTTGTGTCCGAATTGGATGAAAACAAAATCCGGCTTCTCACGCAGCACCGGCTCCCAGCGGCCTTCGCGCAGAAAACTCTTGGAACTGCGGCCCGACTGGGCGTGATTACTGACTTTCACTTTGTCATTGAAAGACAGCTCAAAGACCTGGCCCCAACCCGTGAGGCTCGGCCGATCTTCCGGCGGCTTCGGATACGAGGCCATCGTCGAATCGCCGATCATCGCGATCTTGATCGGCGGCTCGGCGGCGACAACAGACAACACGGCCAAGCCGAATAGCCAAAGCGACAAAACAGCCACCAATGTTCGCCGTCGGGCCATGATTCCTCCGTTTCGATTTCGCTGATCAATGACTAAACAAGACAGATCACCGCACGGATGGCAAAACCGGAGCACGGATGAAGGCAAGACAGAGGGCAGCGTTTTCGACCTCTTGTCTTCATCCGTGCTCCGGCCTTGCCAACCGTGCGGAAACAATTTCTTCGATCTCAGTAATCCGCAATCGAGCCATCCTTCAGCTTCGCTCCCGGCCACTTGTAGGTCTGCGGCTTCTTCGATTCTTCAATGAGCCGCGCTTCATCCACTTCGACGCCCAGTCCCGGTCCGGGAGGCAGGCCGATGTAGCCGTCTTTGTCGTACTCGAAGGCCATGCGAGTGACTCCCGGCAAGTTGAAGCCAGCGTTGGTCGGATAGAACTCGTGGATCAGAAACAACGGGATCGACGAGACGACGTGCAGGCTGGCCGCGATGCCCAGGAAGGTCGCCGTGCAATGTGGAGCGATCGGGACGAAGTACGCCTCGGCGAGGACCGCGATCTTTTTCATCTGGCTGATGCCGCCGGTGTGACAGCAGTCGGGTTGCAGGATGTCGATGCAGCCTTCTTGCAGATACGGGATCATGCCCCAGATCGTGCGGTCGCGTTCGCCCGTGGCCAGCGGGATGTTGATGTGCTGCTTCAGCCGCTTGAAAGTTTCGATGTTGCCGGGAACGGCTGGCTCTTCGATGAACAGCAGGTCGTAAGGTTCGAGCTTCGCCGCGAGTTGCATGAGCGTCGCGGGAGGCACGGCCGAGTGCGCGTCGAACATGACCGCTCCGTCGGGCCCGACTTTCTCGCGAGCGGCTTTGATCGCCTTGACCATGTTGTCGATGTCGGCCGGGTTGCCGGAGTGCTCGTAGATGCCGTGCGGCGGCACCTTCATCGCCTTCGGCGTGTGATACACCCGGATGCGATCGCGCGTCGGCCCGCCGAGCATGCGATAGATCGGCACTTGCCACAACTTGCCGGTGATGTCCCACAGCGCCATGTCCATCGCCGCCAGCGTGTGAACCAGGAACGCACCGCCGCGAATGTTGCGATGCGCTCGGAAAAGTTTTTGCCAGAGGTATTCGACGCGCGTCGGGTTCTCGCCGTCGAGCAATTCAAACAGCGACTCGGCAAGTGGCTTCGAGACACGCGGATCGACTCCCTTGAGATCGCCCCAGCCGGTGATGCCGTGATTGGTCTCGATCTTCACATAAACGACCGGCCCGACCCAGTACGTCTTGAGCGCGGTGATGCGGATCGTTGACGTGCGGTCGGCAACTTGCGTCGCGGGGTTCTTCTCGTCGGCGACACTGTTGTTGACCAGCGCGATTCCCGCCGCGATCGCTCCGAAACCTGCGAGCAGTTCTCGCCGTTCCACTCGATTCTCCCGATGATCGCCGGTCATAGGACATCCTTTGCCTTGGTAGGGTTCTTGAATTGCAAAACCTCACGCAACCAAGGGTCGTGCGTTCAAAATTCAAAATTGGCGGACAAAGCGTTGGGAGTACTCGAGGCGCTCAACCCGCCAATTTTGAATTTTGAACGCACGACCCTTAACTCAAACCTACTTCGCCGGCACGGCGATCATGTCGAGCGTCAACGACCGACTGGCGACTCCCACTCCGATCACCTGCGCCTTCGACGCGGCGGGCGGACGTTGTGGGTCGTAAAACTTCGGACGCAGTTCATTGAGCTTCGCGCTGGCCTCGTTGTCGCTGACGTAATAAGTCGCCTTGGCCAGATGCTTCAGGTCGCTGCCGCTCGCTTTGAGGATCTCTTGAAGCTGCTCGAAGACTTGCGTGACTTGGCCGGCTCCGTCGGCCGCGTCCTTCGCGAACAAACCGGAGACAAAGATCGTGCGCGGACCGTTGACTCGCACAACTCGACAGAAGACCGGCGACGCGGTCATCCCCGGCGGCGTGACGAATTCGAGCGGCTCTTGCAGTGCATCCTTCGAGCGCGCGGCGGCGACCAGTTCGATTTCAATCGGCAATGTCGATTGCCACTCGACGAACACGCACGGAGGTGGTGGCAACGGTGCGAAGAACTTTTCAATTTCGGCTTCGACCTTCGCGACTTCCGCCATCGGCGTCAAAAAGCACTTCACCTGAGCCACATCCTGCGGTTCGCTGCCGAGATGCTGCAACGTCTGCTTTAGACTCTGCAACGTCTTGACCGTCGCGTCGGCGAGATCCAGGCCCTTCTCGGCCTGACCGGAGACGTACACGCGCGGGCCACGCGGCAGAATCGCCGTCTTGTTCGCGTGCCATTTGTTGATGAACACGGATTTCAGGTTGTGCTGATCTGGTCGGTGCGCGATGGCGACGGTATCCATCGTTACCAGCACTCCCGGCCGATGTAGTCGCGTCTGCACGAGACTGATCGCCGGCCGCTCCGATTTGCGAAACTGCGTGGGGAGGAATGTCCGCAATTCATTCGCGACCGCCTCGCTCGGAACGTACACATTCAGCTTGACGAGTCGCGATTCGGGACGGTTGTCGAGCGCGTTGGTCAACATGCCGATGTTTTTGAGAACCATGCTGGCCTGTTCGTTGACGTTTTCGCCCACCAGCTTGCCATCTAAGTCGAGCGGCAGAATCTGCGACGTGTGAAACAGTGCGACATCCTCGACGACCACCGCTTGAGCGCCGCCGAAGATTGGTTCTTTGCCGATGTGCTTCGTTCGTTTCTGTGCGGCCGCTCCATCGTCCGCCAACGCCAGAATTGCCTGAGCCAACCAGATCACGACAGCAAATGGAAATACCACACGCATCGCTCACCGCGCTTTCTTTTTGGCCTTTGGCTCAGTCAACGGCCCAGCCATCGGCGGCTTCTCGAAGAACTGCTTGTCCCCAGTGACGCGCGGGTCGTTGGTGCGAGCCAGTTCGGACATCAGCTTGTCGTGCAGTTCCACACAAACCTTTGCGTACTTCGGATCGGCCGCGACGTTACGAAGTTGATCCGGGTCATCGGCAACGACAAACAACTGCTCGCGCGGACGCTTGGCGAACGCGAGGTCGTAGAACGGAATCCACTCCGGCTCGTTGCGGTGCTTGATGAGCCACGCCTTTGTCGGACTGGAGTCCATGTCCGAGAGTGTGAGCCGCGTGTTGGCCGCGAGAGTCGCCGCGTCGGGTTCGTCGCTGCCGTCGAGCTTGTACGGGTTCCCCATCGGCCAGCGATCCGGCTCGAAGTTGATGATGTAGAGATAATCTTTCGTGCGGATCGCTCGCTGCGGATAGGGCAGGAAGCCGTCGCGAGCGTCCTCGACATGCCGCTCTCGTCCGGTCAGCGCGAAGCTGCGTTGCGGATCGGCTTGGCCGGACTTCTCCGATCGCAGTACCGGCACGAGGCTGCGGGCGGTCATCACGTCGGGTGGTTTGAGGCCCGCGATTTCCAGAAACGTCGGCGCGAGATCGGGCAGACCGACGAAATCATCGAGCACTCGGCCACCGCGCGTGCCGGCTCCGCGAATCGCCAGCGTGACGTTCGTGCCGAAGTCGTACAGGTTGCACTTGCCGTGCGTGAATCCCGGTGGGCCGTGATCACCGCTGACCGCGACCAGCGTGTTGTCGAGTTCGCCGATCTCTTCCAGCTTTTTCAACAACAAACCGACTGCGTGATCAAAGGCTTGAATCTCACCGAAGTAATCGGCGATGTCCTCGCGGACTTCTGGCACATCGGGCAGAAACTTGGGCAGCTTGCCTTTCAGCGAGTCCGGCTCAATCCCCCACAACGCTTTGCCGGAGCCACGTTCCCACATGCGATGCACGTTGGTTGGACCGAACCAATAGCAAAAGGGTTGGTCGGGTTTGCGATCCGCGAGGAACGCCTCGAAGTTGCCAGTCACGTCGCGATAAAGCTCGGCCTTCGCCTCATCGAGTGATTGCCCCTTCTTGACCATTTGCGTGCAGTTCTCCGAAAAATTATTGAACTTGCCGCCGGCCTTCTCGTAGGCAAACCGATTCTCGCCGAATGGTGCGTCGTTCGGCTGGCCGGGACTCCAGACTTTGTAGGTCTGGCCGATGTGATAACCGGCGTCATTGAGCAACAGCGGGAAGCTGGGAATCTTTGAGTCCCACACAGCTCCTTGCAGAATCGCCGCTCGGCCAGTGCGCCAGAAATACTGGCCCGACAGCAACGAACTGCGGCACGGAGTACATGACGGCGCGTTGACGTAAGCGCGGCGGAAGAGCACTCCCTCGCGTGCGACTCGGTCGATATTCGGCGTCTTGATGATGTCGTTGATCGAGCCGGCTCCCTCGACCGCCGCGAAGATGCTGGCGTAGCGGCCCCAGTCATCGGCGAACGCAAACAGAATGTTCGGCCGCTTTGGTTCAGCCGCCTCGGCCGAGCCAGCGATGACCAGCAGCACCATCAATACAGCGATTCTCGACATGATTCGTTTCCTGCTTGGCGGATCGTTCCATCCGTGCGATCCGCGTCATCCGTGTTTTTTCAAAACGGCATGAAACACAAAGAACACAGATGACGCGGATAACACGGATTCGCACAGCAACGAGGAATCGTCACCGATTGGCTTTTGCCTTCTTGGGGGATGCGGCTTTTGTGTCGGATTTCTGATCGGCCGGAAGATCGCGCGTCGCCAGTTCACGAAACTCTACGGTCGCTTTGTTCCACAGTTGCTCGAGTTCCCGAACCTTCTCCGGCAACTTTCCGGCGAGATCGTTCGATTCCGCTCGGTCCTTGCCGAGGTCGTACAACTCCCAAGCCCCGGCACCGCTGGTCGGTTGGTTGGCGGCGGCGACGAGTTTCCAATCACCCACGCGAATGGCCTTGTTGTTCTCGTGCAACCACCACAGGTATTCGCGCGAGACGCTGCGATCCTTCGCGAAGGCAGGCACCAAACTCTTACCCGGAGCGGGAGGAACGGGTTGACCTTCCCACGTTTCAAACCGCTTCCCGCCGACAGCGTCGAGAATCGTGGGGACGAGGTCGATCAGATGGCCGGGATCGTTTCGCAATTCTCCACGAGCCGCGATTCCCTTCGGCCAATGCGCGATCAGCGACGTCGAGATGCCTCCCTCATGCACCCAAGTCTTGTTGCGGCGAAACGGAGTGTTCGCCGCGTTCGACCAGCCGGGGCCGAGACACAAGTACGTCGGATCCGAACCGGCCGGGGCTTTTGGATCGTGACCGTTGCCGCGAACCATGAGTTCCGCGCTGGCTCCGTTGTCCGAGCAGAAAAAGATCAGCGTGTTGTCGAAGACCCGCATCGCGCGAAGCTGCCCAACCAGCCGGCCGATCTCGCGATCCATGCGATCGACCATTGCCGCGTGAACCGCCATCTTCGCCGCTTGAAAGTCGCGCTGCTCGGCATTGAGTTCGTCCCAGGGCAACGGGCGGTTGATCTCTCCAGGACCGAGCTTCGTCAGCGCGTCGGCGAAGTGATAAGGCGGCCCAACCTCGCGCTCCGGCGCGGAGAGGCCGCACGTCAGCAAGCCCATCGACTTCTGCCGCTGCCAGCGAGCGTCTCGCGCGGCAGTCCAACCGCCACGATACTTGTCGCGATACTTCGCGATGTCTTCCGCCAGTGCGTGCAGCGGAAAGTGCGGCGACGTGAAGGCGACGTAAGAAAAAAACGGCCGGTCGGCGTGCTGTTGAGTATGCTCTTTGAGGCACTTGATCGCGTGATCGGCAATCATCGTCGTGACGTAGCTGGGATGCGCGGGATCAACCGGCGGCAGCTTCTTGTCATCCTCAAAATGATTCTGCGGAGCGAAGAAACTGTTGTGATCCTCCAAGCTGTATGAGCGATCGAAGCCGCCGACCAAGCGTGCTCCGTCCACATGCCATTTGCCAGAATGATACGACCGGTAGCCCAACGGCTTGAGCATATCAGGCAGTAACCGCGCCCACGCTGGCCGAGTCCCCTGCCCTCCGGCTTTCGGGCCATTCGGAAGCGCATCGCGCCGCACTTGCTGCGCGTAGTAGCCGGTGAGCAACACCGCTCGCGACGGCCAGCAACGGGCCGTGTTGTAGAACTGCGTGAATCGCAGCCCATTCTTCGCCAGCCCGTCGAGCACCGGCGTCTCGATCTCGCCGCCGTAGCAGCCGAGGTCCGAGTAGCCGAGGTCATCGGCGAGGATGACCACGACATTCGGCCGAGCAGGCTCAGCAGCCATCGCGGCTGTTGAGAGCAAAAACAAAGCGGCACCGACAAGCAGCTTCATAGTGCGGTCTCGCGAAAGGGCTACTACGTAGGTCAGGCTTTCCAGCCTGACCCGAACGCTTCAAACAGCATCGATGACTCAAAGAGTCAGCCTGGAAAGGCTGACCTACTTCTGATGGCAGACTCTTAGTGCTTGTAAACTTTGTGCATCGGGCGGCCGGAGAGAATCTGCTCCTTGCCCCAGGTGGTCACGTCGCGAAATGCCTGGCTTTGGATGAAGCACTTAAAGGCTTCCTCGTCGGACCATTCGCTGGTGATGAGGTACGACGCGCCGTCGCTGACATCCTTCCACAGCGTCGAATCGGTATGCCCGGCAGCGGCACGCAACGCGCCGAGCACGCCGGCAAACTTGGTCTCGAAGTCCTGCTGCTTGCCTTCGATCACATGATAATTCATCCCGACAGTCACCATCTTGCACACTCCTGTTGAAGCTTCGAACGGAACTCAAAAACAGCACACCCGCGAATGACGACGTCGAACGCGGGAGGCGGATCGTACAAATCGCACCGCTCATCCAACAGCACAACGGCAAACCACTCGCGGGCGCGTCGTGCTGGTGGGGCTTGTCGGCGATTAACGACTCTTGGAACGCGATCCGGCCCACCAGGCATCCAGCTCTTTGGTCAGCGTGTTGACTCGTGCCGACTCCGATGCCGCGACGTTTTTCGTTTCCAGCGGATCGGTCTTGAGATCGAACAATTCGACAACGCTGTCAGGCTCATTGTTCGCGTCGGGGACGATCAGCTTCCAATCGCCGCGCGCGAGCCAGCGCCAGCGGAGGCTCGCGGCCGGATTCTGCAAATCGCGCGCGTCGTGCGTGAAGCACTCGCCAAAGACCGTCTCGCGTTTGGCCACGGCGGCTTCATCGAGCAGACTGAGTCCCGGCAAATCTGCCGGACGCTTCACGCCAACGGCCTCAAGCACCGTCGGCAGAATGTCCAGCGAACTGATTGGCGTGTCGCTCATTTTCGGAGCGACCTTGCCGGTCCAGCGGACCATGATCGGCGTGCGCAGGCCGCCGTCGTATTGCGACTGCTTCGACTTCGGAGCGTACTGCGGCTTGTCGAGGCTCTGAATCCAGCCGTTGTCGGTGACGTAGATTACGATCGTGTTCTCGGCCAGTTTTTGTTCTTCGAGATGATCGAGCAATTGCCCGCAGGTCTCGTCGAAGAACTCGCACATCGCCCAATACCGAGCAACATGCTCCGACTTCGTCAGCGATTTGTATTTGTCGAACAGCCGCTCCGGCGGGTTGTGCGGCGAGTGCGGCAGCATCGGGGCGTACCAGATGAAGAACGGCTTGTCGTTCTTCCGAGCCTCGCCGACGAAATCATAAATGGGCTGCATCGTCTTGCGGCCGATGTCCAACCCAGCGTCTCCGTGCCGCTGCCCCTTCGTCATGCCATGCGTGAACCCGCCGCGAGAATAATCTCCCTGCCACCATTTGCCAGTTTGCAAAGTTAGATACCCCGCCTGCGTGAGCAGTCGAGGCAACGTCGGCTGTGCATCCATGAAGCGACTCATCGTTTCACGGCCGGCGGCGAACGCCTCTTTGTCTTTCGAGCCTCCCGGCGGATCGTTGTTGGCGATCTTGTGCTGATGCGGATACTTCCCGGTGATGAGACTCGCGAGGCTCGGACAGCAGAGCGAACTGGTCACATACCCGCGTCGATACACCAGACTCTCGCGAGCGAGCCGATCGAGTCTTGGCGTCTGGATGTGCGGATGCCCCATGAATCCGTAATCGGTCCAAGCCTGGTCGTCAGAGACAATCAGCACAACGTTCGGCGGCGACTTACCTGCGTCCTTCGCAGTGGCGTTGCTGACGAAGAACAGCACTGCCAGCAAACTGAAGAAAAATCGTCGTCGGTGCATTGCGTGCTCGTTTCCAGGAGGAGTGCTGAGACAGGTTCGGGAAAACGGTATCACGGCTGACGGCTTTCGGCTAACGGCGTTCGGCCGAAAGCTGTCAGCCGAAAGCCGCCAGCCGTGTTACCGTTTTTGATTCGATTCACGGTCGCGAAGCTGTTTGAATAACGCCTGCAACTCGGCCACCTTCTCCGGGTGCTTCGCGACCAAGTTGTTCTGCTCGCCGAGGTCGTCAGCCAAGTTGAAAAGTTGCCCGGCTTGGGTGCCGTCCTTCTTGGATTGCTCGGCCTGCCGCCCTCCGCCGCCGGGTTGGATGAACTTCCAATCGCCCTGCCGGATCGTGAACGGTCCTTGTGTCCCGCCCGAATGCGCGACGAAATGCGGTCTCGGCGGCGAATCGAGCTTCTCGCCGAGCAGCGCCGGCAGCACGTTGAAGCTGTCGGCCGCCGCGTCCTTCGGCAACGACACGCCCGTCAGCGCCGCGAATGTCGCCGTCATGTCGAGATGCGCAATGAGCGTATTGTTCGTCGTCGCCGGCTTGATGCGGCCCGGCCAGCGAGCGATGAACGGCACACGATGGCCTCCCTCAAACAAGGTTCCCTTCGTCCCGCGCAGCGGAGCGTTCGGGTGGTAATCGAACTTGCCGACGTCCTCGTAGCCGTCGTCCATCACGCCGCCGTTATCGCTGGTGAAAATAACCAGCGTGTTATCGCTCAGTTTCAGCCGGTCGAGAGCCGACAAGACTTGGCCGACCGTGTCATCCAGTTCGTGAATCGCATCGCCGCGGGTGCCGACTGGACTGGTCCCTTTGAATCGCGGATGCGGCACTCGCGGGACGTGAATGCCGTGCGTCGCGAGATACAGGAAGAATGGTTTCGAGGCATCGGCTTTCGTTTGCCGTTCGACAAACGAAATCGCCTTCGCCGCGAACGTGTCGGCCATGTCCTCGTCGGTCCAGCGCGCCGCTTTGCCGCCGGTCATCCAACCGATGCGGCCGACACCTTTGATGATTGTGAAGTCGTGCCCATGCGTGTGCTTCAGCTTGAGCAGTTCCGGATTCTCGCGACCGGTCGGCTCGTTGCCGACCTTCATCTTGTAGTTGACCTGAATCGGATCGCTGGCCTCGAGTCCCGCCACGCGATGATTCTCGACGTACACGCAGGGCACACGGTCGCCCGTGGCCGGCATGAGAAAGGCATAGTCAAAGCCGATCTCCAACGGCCCCGGCTTGAGCTCACTGTTCCAATCGGGACCGCCCTCGCCGCCGAGTCCGAGATGCCACTTGCCCACCACGCCGGTCGCATACCCCGCTTGCTTGAGCACCGAAGCGATCGTCGTCGTCCCCGGCGGAATCAACAATGGCGCGTCTCCCGGAGCGATCCGCGATCCAAACTCCTGTCGCCACGAATAGCGTCCCGTCAATAAGGCCGCTCGCGTCGGCGTACATGTCGAAGCCGGCGAATGCGCGTCGGTGAACCGGCAGCCCTGCGACGCCAGCCGATCCAAGTTCGGAGTCTTCGCATGCTTGGCTCCGTAGCACGATAAGTCTCCATAGCCGATGTCGTCCCCGAGGATGAAAACGATGTTGGGGCGATCAGCGGCGATGACGTCCCGGTCAGTGTGAAACAAGAATAGTGACAAACCGGCAAGGACGACGGCGGCACGCATCGGGATTCCTTTCAATGACAAAATGCTCGGCTCAGAGAGCCAAGCTACGGGGAGCACGCTCGATCGAGATGCACGTAGCCGCCATCGACATGAATCAGTTGGCCGGTCGTGTGACTCGAACGAGGTGACAACAGGAAAGCGACCATGTTGGCGATTTCCTCGCACGACGTCATGCGATGGCCCAGCGGAATTCGCGATTCGATCTGCTTTCGCGTTTCGTCCGGGTTCGGCACGGTCGAAAGCCACGAGGCGTACATCGGAGTCCAGCACTCCGCGACGATCACGGCGTTCACGCGGATGTCGTACTTCGCAAGTTCGACGGCCCACTCGCGCGTCAGCGCATTGCGTCCGCCATTCGCGGCGGCATAGGCCGACGTTCCCCCCTGCCCTGTCTCAGCCACCTTCGAGCCGATGTTGACGATCGCGCCGCGCGACTTCTTCAACTCCGGCAAAGCAAAGCGCGCGAGGTCGTAGTAATGGATCAGATTCTTTCGCAGCGACGCGAGGAACCGTTCGGTGTCGCCATGTTCGAGATTCACGCCGTCGTTGACCCCCGCGTTGTTGACCAACCCGTCAATGCGGCCGAACTTCGCGACAGTGGCTTCGATCGCACGGCGGCAATCATCGGTCTGTGACAGTTCGGCGGTCACGGGGAATGCTCGGCCGCCACCGGCTGCAACGGATCGTACAACACCCTCGTTGTCGGAGGCGTTGCGGCCAATCACAACCGGGATCGCTCCTTCGGCCGCGAGCACGCGAACAATTCCTTCGCCAATCCCTTTGGCACCGCCGCTGACGAGGATCACTTGGTCTGCTAAATCCAATTGCATCTGCATGGCCCCTGAAAACAACCGGCTGGTCTCGGCCAGCAGATCATAGGCCCTCGCTCCGCATGAGACGACCTTCCGCAACGAGAGGCACGGCTGACGGTTTCTTCCGCCCCTGACATGTAACCCGAAGCGTCAGCGAGGGTCTGCCGCGTCACTCCCTTGCTCACGCGGCGGGTTACATCTCTGAGACCGGACAATTAGCCGGCCGTGCAATGAGCGTCCGGCTCGCTGCCTTCTCACCACCGACGTTGATACTTTGGTTGCGTGTCACGACTCCATCACGCAGAGGGGTCGGGTGTTCTGATTTCTGTTTTGCTCCCCCGATCCACCCCAACCTTGGCTCGCCGACAGTCACCCGATCAACGATTCGCTCCGCCTCGCAACAGCAAAACAGAAATCAGAACACCCGACCCCGCCTTCGCAAACGGAACCGACCATGACCGAGAAGCATCTCCTCTTCGCCGTCCTCGCCTTTGAGAGCGACCTCATCGACCTCGCGCAGCTCACCGCCGCTTGCCGAGCGTGGGTTGCCGACAAATCGAAACCGATCGCCGACCTGCTGGTCGAACGGGGTTGGATCACCGCCGAGGATCGCGGCTTCGTCGAGAAGCAACTCGAACGCAAGCTGGCGAAGCATCAGCACGATCCGCGAGTCACGTTGAACTCGGTCGTGCGCGGCGACGTCTGCGACGCGATCAAGCAAGTCGAGGATGCCGACATTCAGCAGTCGCTCAGTTCGTGGCCGTCGAGCGGGCCGGTGCTGATCGAAACGATTGGCGAAACGCTCGGCGAACCGGAGCAGCCCAAGTCACGGTACACCTGGGTCAGCGAAGTCGGCAAAGGGGGACTCGGCAAAGTTTGGCTGGCGCGGGACAACGATCTGGCTCGCGAGGTCGCGCTCAAGGAAGTGAAGCCCGGCTCGGCCTCGACCGAGGCGGTGCGGCGGCTGATCAAAGAGGCGCAGATCACCGGGCAACTCCAACATCCCAACATCGTGCCGGTCTACGAAGTGAATCGCGGCGGCCGGCCGTTCTACACGATGAAGCTGGTCAAAGGCGAAACGCTCTCGCAAGCGATCCGCCGGCATCACGAACAGTTGCGAGCCGGACACGAAGACCCGCTGTCGTTGCCTCGGCTGTTGAACGTCTTCGTGAATGTGTGCGAGGCGTTGGCCTACGCGCACTCGCGAGGCATCATTCACCGCGACCTGAAGCCGGAGAACATCGTCCTGGGTGACTACGGCGAAGCGATCGTGCTCGACTGGGGCCTGGCCAAACAGATCGGCAGCGCGGACGAAGAGACCGCGCCGGTGGTGCTCACCGAGGATGCTCAATCGCCGGCGACGCGCCTGGGAGCCACCCCCGGCACGCCCGCCTACATGTCCCCCGAACAAGCCGCCGGCCGAGTGGACCTGCTCGACCACCGCACCGACATCTACGGCCTCGGCACCATCCTCTTCGAAATCCTGACGGGACAACCGCCGCATCGCACCGCCAACCCCAACGACACTCAGGCGAGCCGGAGGGCGTCAGCCCCCGGACATGGTGTTGATCGCGCACCCGGAGTTGATCCCGCGACGGGTCGGGGGGCTGACGCCGCCCCGCTCGCCAAGATCGCGACGATTCACGACCTCTTGCAGCGCATCAGCGAATCCCCCACGCCGCGAGCGCGCGACCTCGATGCGACGATCTCGCGAGAACTCGATGCGATCTGCGCCACCGCGATGGCCAAGAAGCGAGACGAGCGTTACCACGACGCGAAAGCCTTGGCCGCGGACGTCAAGCGGTCTCTGGTCCATCAACCGGTCTCCGTCTATCGCACCGGTGCCTGGGAGCGATTGCGACTCTGGCGTCGCCGCAACCCCGTCGTGGCGTCGCTGAGTCTGTTCCTCGCCGTGTCTCTGCTGACCGGCAGCGTCGTCTCCACGCTCTTCGGCCTCGCCGCCAAGCGTGAGGCAGGTTGGGGCAACCACGAGGCGAAACGCGCCAAAACGTAGCGGTGGAAGATTAGCCGCGCCTCAGCCAGTGAAAAAAAGAGCGGCTAGTAGGATGTAAATCCACAGAACCCACAGAATCGCAACCACAAAACCCGATCCAATTCGGATCAAGTTACTCAATTGGAATCCTCTCAGTTTTTTTGCCTTCAGTACTTTGTCGATCGAATTTGCCGACTTGGCCACGCCATGCTGATCGAAGTAAATGAATGTGACCAAGTTGGTCAGGGCCGCAGGTTGAGGGAACGCATTTGAAATCCATTCTGGAACAACTCGTGGTGGATAGAAAAAGAGAACGAGTCGCTCTACCGGAACTGATTTGATCGCTTCGGTAAATTCCCAAACGAGACCGGGAGTGACAGCGCTTCCAATTCGCAAGACGACCAACTGTGACTTATCCATGAGATCGCGAACACATGATTGCCATTATGAGTCGGGAACATACATTCGCGCCGCACCGAGTTGTGGCAAGTGTTCGCCAGGCTTTCCGATAGCGACGAACGGGCCAACTCCTCGCATTTTGAGGGCAAGTTTTTCTTCAACCGTTGGATCCCAGAAAATGTATCCTACCAGCGAAGGCGTCCCGGTACTGCGAAACAAATCATCGCGGAATGCTCGCAAGTAGAGGACCGGTCGGCGGTGATCGCGTTTCAGAATCTCCGTTGCCATCGGAGCGCCAAGTCGTCGGCCTTTGATATCGAAGATACGAGCGATGATTAGCAAAGGAGAAAAGATGAAAAATCCTTCCCGTCCAATGCTTAGGCTGCGGGGGCCGAATAGGCCTGGATCGCCTCCAACATAACAAACCAGTGAGAAGAGAAAATAAAGCCAGTAGAACGCCACCGCAGCACCACGCAGTAATCGCCCACGCGATTCGTTCCGATGTTGAGTGCTGGCCAATTCGGGCACCTTGGCATCATGACTGTCCCTGGGTGGGTGATGGCACGCTGGGCACACTCCATCCGAATCAAAAAACACAACTATTCCGCAGTTCGGGCACTCCAAGATTTGCCGGTCTGGATGTTGCTGCGGTTTCACGATCAATACGAATCCTTCGAGGCTGACGAAAAACCGTGTTCAATGAGATCGCCGGATGTAAGACAATCACTTCCGAGAGGATTTGTAAACAGACGACGGCTGTGGCAATGTTAGTCGAAGCTTCAATTGACGTCTTCGACTGGTCGTTGCGGACGCGTGGGCAACCCGACGTGAGGCCCTGAGTCTGCTCCACAGTCTGCGAGCCCAAGGCCAATCTCCGAGCAAATGTCTCGCCGCCATCGCCGCGGACCAGACCCTCACCGAGCCAGTCCGCCAACGCGCCCTCCAATTCGCCCGCGAATGGCAGCCGTAGGTTGGGACTCCGTCCCGACCGCATGGCATGGTCGGATTCCGACTATCCTGATTGTTTGGTACATTCGGTTCGTCACGCGGAGCCGAGACCGGAGACATGCCATGCTTGCCGTCACAAGACAATATGACAAAGAAGAATTCGCCACTCGCGGCGATGCCCTTTACGAACAATTGATCCGGTCTGAATTCGAACCCGAACGCAATGGCGACTTTGTTGCCATCGACATTGATTCCGGCGATTTTGAAATCGACCGGAGTGAGTTGGCCGCATTGGATCGGCTGCGCGAACGACGACCGCAAGCACAGCCCTGGCTTCGAAAAATTGGCTTTCGATTCGCTCACAAGTTTGGCTCACTTCCAGCAAAGGCACGCACATGATTTCTGGAGTTGTCACCGCAGATCGGGAAGCGATCGTGCGACTTGCTGTGTTCGGTAAGCAGTCGCAGCAAGAACGCATCTCCGCCGTGGTGGACAGCGGATTCACCGGCTTTCTGAGCTTGCCGCGGTCAATGATCCATGATTTGGAGTTGCCCTGGTTGACCGAAAGCCGAGCCATTCTCGGCGATGGCAACGAAGTCGTGTTCGATGTGTTTCGAGCGACCGTGAATTGGGATCGACGGCGAATCGACATCATCGTTCACGCCGCCGAGACAACCCCTTTAATCGGAATGTCGCTGTTGGAAGGCTTTGAATTCACGATGCAGGTTCGGCAAGACGGACCAGTCCTCATCAAGCGGATGAAGCCGCCGAGCAAAAAGCCTCGTCGCCGCCGATAACTCCACTCCAGCGGATCGCGGCGGTTGAAACAATCCCCACCGACCTGAAACCATTCATTCGGAGAGCCGCGATGCCAGCCGTCAAACGTCGCTACAGCAAAGAAGAGATCGCTCGCCGTGGACGCGCTTTGTATGACGAAAAAGTCCGGCCGCTGTTCGAGCCGAGCCACAACGATCAGTTTGCCGTGATCGACATCGAGACCGGTGAATTTGAAGTCGATGCCAACGAGTTGGATGCCTGCCACCGTTTGCGTGCGCGGTTCCCAAAGGCT
>CAMDEA010000069.1 GCA_945893045.1 Planctomyces sp. SH-PL62 | reverse complement strand
TCTTTTTCAGGCCTCCGTGACTGGTTCCGCTTTGTGTGTCGGGGAGGGCGGCCTGAAAAAGACTCCCGACCCCGTGGCTCACAGCAGCATTCCCGCGACGCACGCCGTCATCAAACAGGCCAGCGTCCCCCCCAGCATCGCTCGCAGACCCAGCCGCGCAAGATCGCCGCGACGTTCCGGAGCCAACGCTCCGATGCCGCCGATTTGAATGCCGATCGAACCGAAGTTCGCAAAGCCGCACAAAGCGTACGTCAACAACACGCGCGATCGCTCCGTCAGAACCACTCCGAGTTCCGGATGCTTGTTCCATTCCGCAAGCTGTTCGTATGCGATGAATTCGTTGGCCACCATGCGAATGCCAAGCAACTCGCCGACGCGCACGCAGTCCTGCCGAGGCACGCCGATCAGCCAGGCGAGTGGCGAAAACAGATGGCCCAGCAACGCCGAAAGAGACCACGTCTGCCCGAAATAAAACTGTCCCAGCGAGGCCAGCATCCAGTCGAGCATCGCGATCAAGCCCAGGAACGCGATCAGCATTGCGGCCACGTTCAGCGCCAGCTTGAGTCCTTCCGAGGCCCCTTCCGCCGCCGCTTCGATGATGTTGGAATTGGTCTGCGGCAACTTCGTCTCGGCGTGCCCCAGCGTGTCCGGATGATCGACCTCCGGTTGCAACACCTTGGCGATCAACAGCCCGGCCGGTGCGGAGATGATCGACGCGGTCATCAAATGCCCCGCGTCGATTCCCATGCCGACATAGGCCGCCAGCACTCCCCCCGCGATCGTCGCGAAGCCGCCGACCATGATCGCCATCAGTTCGGAGTTCGTCATTCGGGCAACATACGGGCGAATGACCAGCGGAGCCTCCGTCTGCCCGACGAAGATGTTCGCCGCCGCGGACAAGCTCTCGGCTCCCGACGTTCGCATCGTTCGCTGCATGACCCACGCCATCACCTGCACGATCCGCTGCATCACGCCCAGGTAGTACAGCACCGACATCAACGACGAAAAGAAAATAATCGTCGGCAACACTTTGAACGCGAAGTAGAAGCTCTGAAAGCTCTTGCCGAAGACGAACACCGAGCCGGCATCCACAAAGTCCAGAACTTTGGAGAACAGGACTCCCAGCGCGGCAAACAACTCACGCCCCGGCGCAGTCTTGAGCGTCAGCCACGCGAACGCGAATTGCAGCAGCAGTCCCATCGCGACCAACCGCCAATTGACTCGCCACCGCTGCGAGCTCATCAGCCACGCCAGTCCGATCATCACGAACAGTCCGAACGCACTGACGTAATGCTCCATGAGCGATCTTCCTTTTCGTAGCCGAGTTGCTCCGCAACTCGGATCGGAGTTGCGGAGCAACTCCGCTACGTTAAGCATTGCACCGGCCGTGTCCGACGCTCGCAAGGGACGTGGAGGATGTTGCGTCGAAGAGTAGCAGGCACACTCCGTGTGCCGTCTGGACGAAGCGGAGTTTTGGGCAGACGGCACACGGAGTGTGCCTGCTACTATCCCACCCCACGAAAGGAACCGTTCATGGCCATGCGATTCGAGAATTACGGCGGACTGAAGTGCCGCGTCGTCACTCAGCTTCCCGAAGGGACACCGCCCCGATTGGTCGTTGTTCTGTGTCACGGCTTCGGCGCTCCGGGGCACGACCTCGTGCCGATCGGCGATGAACTGCTCAAGCTCTGCCCCGCGCTGGCCGACTCGGTCGAGTTGATCTTTCCCGCCGCGCCGCTGAGCCTCGAAGAACTCGGCTACGGCGGTGGCCGAGCTTGGTGGCACATCGACATGGAAGAACTGATTGGCGCGGTCGAGAACGGCGACCTCCGCATCCTGCGCGACCGCCGGCCAGAGGGGATCGATGAGGCTCGCGATCAGTTGCTGTCGCTGCTGGACGAAGTGCGTCAGACGACGAACCTGCCACACCATCGCTTTGTGCTCGGCGGCTTTTCACAAGGCTCGATGCTCGCCGTCGAGACGGCGCTGAATTGGGCCGAGCCTCCCGGCGGACTTTGTCTGTGGTCGAGCACGCTCGTCAGCGAAGTTCAATGGCGTGCGAAAGCGGCGCGGCTCAAAGGCGTGCCGGTCGTGCAGACTCACGGACGCCAAGACCCGATCCTGCCATTCGCGGCCGCGCTCTTGCTGCGCGATTTGCTGATCGAAGCTGGTGCGAACGTGAACTTCCTGGAGTTCCGCGGCCCGCACACGATCACGTTGCCTGGACTCGAAGCGCTGACGGAGATGCTTGAACGATTATTGGCCGAGTAACATCGTAGGGTGGATCGCTCGCAGCGGGAAGATGTCCACAGTCACGCCGGGACTGAAGAGGACGTGAGCCGGCGGATTCGTGACTTTGATTCCGGCGGCCGAGACCAGCGATTGATCGCAGCGCAGCAGCTTCGCCGTCTTCAGCGGGTACGGTGAATGATGCACTTGGCCGCGCGCGATCCGGCCTGGTGATAACTCGGTGAAGAGCAAGTATCGCTCGGCCAGAAAGAACTCCAACGTTCCCGGTACGGCTTCGCCGTGCGGTCCGCCACCGGGTAGCCAATCACCGATCTCGCTCGCAACGTCCGCGTTGGCTGGGATCGGATCGGGCCACAACCGCTGACTGCGGTATTCGATCAACGATTCGCGCCGCGCGATCGACATCTCCGCGAAGAAGTAGTTCAGCCGCCAGCGCCAGCGAGCGACTCGGACCGCCAGCGACTTCGCGGCATCCAAGCTGAGAAACCAAACGCCCGGTTCGCCGTTGCAGGTGACGTACGTGCGAACGTTCGTTTCGTGAAACTCCGAGACCCCCGGTATCGCGGGGAACCACCACGGCCGCACGCCGGTCATGTGAAACAGAACCAGACCGACCCAGGCCGAGCCGTCCCACTCGTCGATCTCGACTTCGGCTGGCAACAGCGGACGGAGTTCCACGGCGGGAACTCGCCAATGCACGAACAGCAGCTCCGACCAGGTTTGGTATCCCGCGACAGAGCCGGCCGGACGATTTCGTTGAGCGAGACGATCAATGGCTGGAGGTGATGTCATGGCATTTTGCACGAGCACCAACGGTGCGTCACTCGATAGCCCAGGCCAACGGCCTGGGTCAACGGTTCGATAACACTTCCTCAGCCCCAACGGGGCGTAACTCGAATTCAGGACTCAGAGTTTCGCCCCGTTGGGGCTGACAATCGTCTTGGTTCACAGACCCAGGCCGTTGGCCTGGGCTATCGAGTCACACACCTTCGGTGCTGAAACAGTCCAGTCGGCTTCCGACAGAACGGTCCAATAAAAAGACACACCGGCAAAGCTGCCGGTGTGTTGTGAATTTTCGAGTGCAGCCGCACGATCACAGTTGTCGTGGCACCCATTGAATTTTCTGGATTGTCTCGCCACCTGACGTCGGGCCTTTGTCGCCACCGGGAACCGATTCGATCGACGGATTCGGCACGCCTCCTTCTGCGGGAGGAGCCGGAGCCGGGTGGTGATGCGGACCCATCGGGTTGTAGAACGATTCGTTCGCGGCTGCGGCTCCGCAACTGGCACAGCCTCCGCCTGCCGGAGGAGCGGCCGGCACGGGGGCCGAATGATTGCCGCCACAGCTTGCGCATCCACCACCGGTCGGCGGCTGAGGTTGAGGAACAACACCGCTGCCACCGCACGAGGCACAGCCACCTTCATTGGGAATCGGAGACATACCCGATCCACCACAGCCAGCACATCCGGTCGATGGCATGGACATCATCGGAGCACCACCAGCACAGCCGCTGCATCCGCCGGCCATGGGCATCATGCCCATGCCAGGTTGCGGCATCCCTTGCCAATCGTCGCCGGTGTAAACGACTGAGTTATCGTAGCCGTACATCGCGGCTTCGTTGCAATGTTTGCATTTCGACTTGGACTTGCGAGGTCCGTGATGACGACCGCAGTCGCAAGCCATCTCGCCATCTCCGACGCCGCAGCCATCTCCGCAGTCGGATTGGCAGCCACCGCCCCCCTTACCCTTGAAGAGCTTTCCTAAACAGCTCTTGTGCTGGCAGCCTCCTTGGGGCGTGCAGCCTTGGTCGCCGCAAGAATGTTGGCAGGTGTGACAGCCGACCGCGCTGACGATCAGCAGCAGTCCGTAGGAGAGTCGCAAGGCGGTCTTCATGACGTTCCTCAAGACGCGGTTGCGAGTGGCAGCGAGTGATCCAACATGGCCTCGACACCACCCACGGAGTCCCCGCCAACGAAATTCGCGGCGGCTACCCTCATTCATCGTCTTGAAGACTTGGCAGACTTTACGGATTGTCGCGATTGTGCCGAAGGTGACGGGGCGGCCGTGCGCGAATCGATCCGGGGTCAGGTCTTCAAATTTCATTTTTGGCGTCGCGAATTGCGTGCGATGCGGCCTGGAATGCCGGCGTGAGAAGTGAGTCAGGGGTGGATTACATGGCCAAAAATGAAATTTGAAGACCTGACCCCCTGACTGGTTCCGTTGCACACCGGCAGAATCGGCCGAGATGACATCGCAGAGTCACCATCGCGAGCGAATATCCTTTCGGCTCAAAAATCCTGCTGGTATCTTCTGAACGGCAACCCCTCATCCCGAAGCGTTCCGCGCGGGAAGTCGTCATGACGAGTTTGGTCGAATCTCCACCGTTCCAGTCTTCCGGCGAACTGCCGGTGATTAGTCCCGAGCGGGCCGGCGACATCGACCAGAAACACCGGCAAGTCGCGCAGTTTCTCAAAGAGAATCGTTGCTCCGCGCTGTTGTTGCAGCGGCCGTGCAATCTGGCGTGGCTGACCAGCGGGGCCGACTTCACCCGGCAAGGCTCGTCGGAAACGACGGCATCGCTGTTCCTGATGCCGGAAGCTCGCGTGGTCCTGACCAACAACATTGATTCCGGGCAGCTCTTTGAAGGGACGCTGGCGGGACTCGGCTTTCAACTCAAAGAACGTCCGTGGCACGAACTCCATTCCGTTCTGGTGGAAGATCTCTGCCGCGGCCGAGTCGTCGCCAGCGACAGCGGCTTCGGACGGACCACCGATGTTTCGGAGAAGTTGCTCAACCTGCGACTCCCTTTGAACTCACTGGAGTGCGAACGGCTGCGCGATCTCGGATTACAAGTGGCTCACGCGGTTGAGGCGACGGCTCGACACTTCGGGCATGGTGTCACGGAAGCGGAAATCGCGGGACAGTTGTCGCATCGCTTGCTCAAGCACAAGGTCATCCCGGAACTCCTGCAAGTTTGCGGCGATGGGATCTCGCAACGGTTCCGGCATTGGACCCCCAGCAGTGATCCGGTCGAACGCTTCTGCACGCTGATCGTGATCGGCCGCCGCGAGGGCTTGTGTGCGGCGGTGACTCGCACGGTTTGCTTCGGAGAGATTCCCGATGAGTTGCGAGCGGCGTATCAGATCGCCCTGATGACTCAGGCGACCGGCATGTACTTCTCTCAAGCGGGTTGGGCGATGAGTGAAACGTGGAAGCGCGTCGCGCGCATCTATGAGAAGTTCGGGCACTCCGAAGAATGGGAGTTCGCGGAACAAGCCGAAGTCATCGGCTATCAACCGTGCGAAGTCCGTTTGACGCCGAACAGTGACTTCACGCTGCTGCCCGGCATGGCCATGTTCTGGCATCCGTCGGTTGGTCCCGTCAGCATCGGCGACACCATGCTGATCGGTCCGAACGGATTGGAAGTGCTCACGCCGACCGAGCAATGGCCGATGACCAAAGTCGATGTCAAAGGAACCGCGATCCTGCGTCCCGACATCCTGCAACGCACGGTTTAAGAATCTGACCACGAACGACACCGACTCATCGTTTGTCAGCACCGCTCTTTCAACTTTCATCCGTACTCCGGCTCTGCTATCCGTGCGGTCCTCTCCTAAGGATTGTTTCCGCACGGATAGCAGAGCCGGAGCACGGATAAGAACCACGACGATCTTGCGGCGCAATGACGGCTAACGCTGGGACAGATATTGGGGCCAGGATTCGCCGCTTGAGAGCACTTCTCGTCACCGGTATAACCCCCGCCCTCAATTGGCTTCGATTCTGACGATTGCGAAAGTGCTCTTCGCAGACGGTCAGTGGACCGGCGGTGATGCGGCACATCCTGGTGAGGGGTGCGAGGCATGTGTCGTTCTCAGGCGTCTGTTCCAGCGAGTGTCTATGACCAAGCGTGGCAAGAAGCCTTCCGCCACAAATGGATTGAAAGCGAAAAGCACGGCCGAGATTTGGGACCGGCGGCGATCAAGGATTGGAACGAGCGACACTTCAAGCGTTGTTGTCACTGGTGCCACTGGCTGCACCTCACCGGACGGCAGTGCTTCCGCGAATTTCCTCAGCATCAATTCAACACGGTGACAGACCCGTGTGATGACGTCGAACAGCAAGTGGTCCAACAGTATTGGGACGGTCAAGAAAACCTGGAAATCTATTGGTGTGCGCACGGAAGCGGCTGGCCGATCGAGCGAGTGAACGTGGTACTCACGTCGCTCGGCATGAATGAAGCCCGGCTGAGTCCGCCCGTCACGTGAGCGGAGTGCTCCAGCATGACGGATCGTGACGAGTCGGCCGAGAACGTGGGGCAGGTTTCCAACCTGCCCGCCACGAACGGGCAGGTTGAAAACCTGCCCCACGAAGCGGGCCTCTTCTCCGGGCTGCGAATCGTCAGCCTCTGCACGCTGCTGAGCCGAGTGCTCGGCTTCATTCGCGAGACGGCGATCGCGGGACTGTGGGGACTCAGCCCGGTGTCGGATGCGTTTGTGGGAGCGTTTCGCATTCCGAATCTCGCACGGGCGTTGTTCGGCGAAGGGGCGTTGAGCGCAGCATTCACACCGCTCTTTGTGCGTGAGCAAGAACAACACGGACGAGACGCAGCCATGCAGTTGGCCAGCTCGGTCTTCGTGTGGCTGGGAATGTGGCTGACAGCGCTGGTCGCGGTGGCGGAGTTGGCACTTGCTGCGACGATCTGGCTCGCGCCGCTGAGCGTGGAACTGCGACTGTGGCTCGTGCTGACGGCGATCATGCTGCCGTATCTGCCGTTGATCTGTCTGACCGCGCAGATGGGAGCCGTGCTGAACGCGCTGGGCCGCTTCGTGTGGCCCGCGCTGTTGCCGGTGTTGTTCAACGTCAGTTCGTTGGCGGCGATCTGGGTGCTGCAGCGCTTCGATCTGACGGCGGAAGCTCAGGCGCATTGGCTGGCAGGCTTTGTCGTGTTGACCGGCTTCTTGCAGTTGGCCGCTCCGTGGCCGCAGTTGCTGCGGTTGGGTTTTCGGCCGCGCGGTCATTGGCTCGCGGCGCGAGAACGGATTCACGAACTGCTGCGAATGATGGCTCCAGTTGTCGTGGGCTTATCGATCACACAGGTCAACACGTTTTGCGACACGTTGATCGCTCTCTGCATGTCTCGACCGCTGGAGGTCGTGTTGCCCGATTGGAGACCGTTGGAGTTCGGCACGGCGTCGGCATTGAATCTCGGCCAGCGGTTGTATCAGTTTCCGTTGGGCATCTTGGGAGTCGCGTTGGGAACGGTGATCTTTCCGGTGCTGACTCGGCACGCGGAGCGCGGCGATTGGCAACGCCTGCGAGACGACCTTTCGCTCGGCCTGCGATTGGTCTTTGTGGTTGGTATGCCGGCGAGCGCGGGGTTGTGGCTGCTGGCCGAACCGCTGGCTGTCGTGCTCTTTCAGCGCGGTCATGTCACGGGGGCAAATTCTCGGCAGATCGCCGAGATGATTGCCGCCTATGGCTTGGGCGTGTGGGCCTTCTGTGGTCTGTTGATCGTCCAGCGCGGCTACTACGCGATCGGCGACCGCATGACTCCACTGAAGATCGGCTTGTTCGTGATGTTGGTGAATCTCACGCTGAACCTCAGTTTGATTTTCGTGATCGGTGCTCGTGGCTTGGCGTTGAGCACCTCACTGTGCGGCATCTTGCAGTTCGGGTTGTGCTTGCTGTTCATTCAAGGCCGCGTCGGCCGGCTGCCGTGGTGGTCGCTGGCGAGCAATGCGGGGCGAGCCTTCGTCGGAACGGCGGCGATGACGGCGATTGCATGGTGGGTGCTGCGTCAGTTTTCTGAACAGGCCGTTAATTCTTCGGGACGTTTGCTGCAACTCGGCGCGACGGTCCTGGCAGCTCTGGTCAGCTATGCCGTGCTGACCTTGATTCTGGGGCTGGATGAGTTTTGGATGTTGTTGCGGCGGCATCGCGAAGAGACGTAGCGGGACGGGCAGGTTGAAAACCTGCCCCACTACTACACGTCGCTCGGTTGGCTCGATAGATTGTCCGGGCCGCGCGTGGCAGACATCTCTTCAATCATTTGATTCGTTAGCCAAAGATCGACTCCATGAGCACCGACAATCCCGAAAATGACTCGGCCCCGAATCCCATCCCGCCTGTGGTTGCCGCCACTGCGACTCAGCCGATCGTTGCGACCGCGCCGCCGGACAGCGACAGAGAAGAGGCTCCGAGTTCGATCTATCTGGTCTCGTACCCGAAGATCGTGTTTATGTATCCGACCTACATCATCTCGATTCTGGCCTGGTTCATCATGCTGTTGCTGGGCGATACGGCGATGCCCGGTGGCGAGCGTCATCGCGTAGCAGAGCTCATCACGCTGTTCTTCCTGATGCTGACGGCCGTGAACCTCGTCGTGATTTCGTTCGACTTCCCCAGGACAACGTCCCTGACCCTCTTCTTTGGGTTCGTGGCGACAGGGATGGGAGCGGTGCTGCTCTTCACGAATCGTCCCGACCTGGTGCCGTTCGTGTCGAAGTTCTTCGATGCATTGAAGCCTTGGGCCAACGCTCACTTCTACATGTTGTTCGCGGTGCTGCTGAGCTTGCTCTACATCATCGTGTGGGTCATGGCTCGGTTCGATTATTGGGAAGTCCGCCCGAACGAACTGATGCACCATCACGGATTCCTCAGCGACCTGGAACGCTTCTCCGCTCCGAACTTGCGGATCAGCAAAGAAATCAATGACGTGTTCGAGTACATGCTGCTCCGCTCCGGCCGGTTGATTCTGCATCCGACCAACGAGCCGCGCGCCTTCGTGCTCGATAACGTCCTCAACATCAATCGCAAGGAGGCTCAGATCACCAAGATGCTCGGAGCCTTGCAGGTCGAATTTCGCACGGACGCTCCGCAACCCCCCAGAGCGTGAGCCGATCATGATTCCCTTCGATTGGATTCTTCCGCGTGGCCGAGCGGCTGCGCGTCCACTGCTGTCCGCGATTGCGGCGGCCTCATTGTGTGTCACTTCGCTGAGCTTGCCGGCCACCGAACCGGACTCGCCGGCGACAGCCAACTCAGACGCGCTGCCGCTGATCACGCCGTACAACTTTGACCCAGCCGATCCGGGCGAGTATTCGCGTCTCAACGGAAAGATCGCACCCGGCAACGTGGCGACTGGCCGAGTTTGGAATCGCCCGTTGCCGAAAGTGCGCCGTGCGACAAAGTCGATCGCGACACGCGCTCCGACAGTCCCGGCGCCAGCCGTGCCGCAGGCGGACCTCGTTCCCATCGAGCCGATTGTCGCTCCCGACGAGCCAGCCACGGTGATTGAGGTTGCGGCGGTCGTGGCTCGCGAATCGCTGCGGCCCGGTGACCTTTTGCCGACGTTCGGGCCGCAAACGCGGCAATTGGGCAAGTCGGTGCTCGGACTGCCGATCGTCGGGCACTACTTCGGAACGACCGGTCCAAAGACGCTGATCTTCGCCGCGATTCACGGCGACGAGGCCAACACCGCGTTCGTAGCGAATCAACTGGTCGAGCATCTGACTAAGAACCCGGCAGCGTATTACGGTCGCCGAGTGGCGGTCATGCCGGTCGCCAATCCAGATGGGCTTGCACGCGGCACACGGGCCAACGCGCGTGAGATCGACTTGAATCGCAACTTCCCTGCGAAGAACTTTGCGGTTGGCAAGAAGGGACGCTACTTCGGCGGCGAAGAACCTGCCTCGGAACCGGAGGCGCAGTTGCTGATCCAACTGATCGACGACTGGAAACCCGACCGGATCATCACGCTGCACTCGATCGCGCGCGGCAAGCACGGCAACAACTTCGATGGCCCGGCCGAAGCACTCGCCAAGCACATGAGCTTCCACAATCAATACAACGTGCTGTCCACGATGGGCTATCCGACCCCCGGAAGCTTCGGTTCGTGGGCCGGCGTTGATCGCAAACTGCCGACCATCACGCTCGAAGTTCCCACGGATGCCAGCGGCCCGACCGCTTGGCGCGAAAACCGCGAGGCCCTGCTGGCGGTCATTCAGGCGAAGTAGCCACCACGAATCGAGGAGTTCCGCGATGCCCTTTCGCCAGCTCGGATTGCTGATCGCTCTGGTGTGGATGCCGCTTTTTCTGCGGGCCGAGGAGCCGGCCCAGCCGGGCGAATTGCGTTACGAGATTCGGAAGGATCACGATCCGAACGGCATCGGCAAGTTTTACATGGGGCGCGAGATCGCGCATGTGATGGGCTTCGGCCCCGGCGGCCAGGGGGCCGAGTGGCTCGAACGGGCGGTGCGCGAGAAGGAAGAAAAACTCACGCTGTTGATCAAATCGTTGGACCTCAAGCCGGGCATGATCGTGGCCGACATCGGCGCGGGGAGCGGCGTCATTAGCGTGTTGATGGCCGAGAAGATTCTGCCCGACGGCAAAGTGCTGGCGGTCGATGTTCAGCAAGAAATGCTCGACCGCCTGCGTGACAACACAAAGAAGCTGAAGATCACCAATGTTGAACCGGTCAAAGGAACGCAAAAGACGACCGCCCTCAAGCCGGAGTCGGTGGACCTCGTCATCATGGTCGATGTTTACCACGAGTTGGAGTTTCCCTACGAGATGATGCTGGACATCTCGAAGTCGCTGAAGACTGGTGGCCGAGTCGCGTTTGTCGAATACCGCAAGGAAGACCCGGACGTGCCAATCAAGCTGGTTCACAAGATGACCGAGGCGCAGGTGAAGAAGGAAATCTCACAGCCGGAGTTCCGCTTGAAGTGGACGAAGACCATCGGCGTCTTGCCCTGGCAGCACATCGTCCTGTTTGAGAAGACCAAGGCCGAAGCATCCCGTCCAGCAAAGGCTAACGAGTAAGCCGGACGCTTGTTTCCCGCCGGAGCACGCCGCTAGAGTCCCGCCCGCGTTTGGGTACGACGACTTTGCTAAGGAACCCCGCTCGTGAGTCTGCGGCCGAACTACATCGCGTCGCCAATCGTCCGCCCATCGGCGGGATCGCTCCGAGTGTCACTGCCGTACCTCATCTGCCCCGAAGCCGAGCGGCCCGGCTTCTCTTGAATGCGGATTCGTTAGCGACGGCGTGTCCGGTTCGCGTGCTGCCGCGAAGACTTCGATGAAGTCACCTGCCTCATGAATTGTCCTCGGTAGCCTGACTCTCCGAGTCGGATTCCTGCCATCAACGGCTCCCGACTCGGAGAGTCAGGCTACGAACAAACTGTCTGTCCCAAGTTCCGTTTCTCAACTGTTCCGTTTCTCAACCCCAAGGAGACTTAAGATGCGTCGAATTCTGTCTGTGGCTTTCGTGGCGAGCGCGATGTTCGCCGGTGCGTTGATCGCGGCCGAACTGAAGTCCGGCCTGCAACCGGGTGATGCTCCTCCGGCGTACAACGTCAAGGACATCACTGGTCCCAGCGAAGGCAAATCGCTGTGCTATCGCTGCAAGTTCGGTGATCGCCCGGTGGTCAACATCTTCGCTCGCGAGATGACTCCGGAAGTCGTCGCCCTCGTCAAGCAGATTGACGACCTGGTCGGCAAGAACGAAGAGAAGAAGATGGCCGCGTTCGTCACGCTGCTGACGAACGATCCGGACAAGGACGAAGCCTCGCTGAAGGAAATCGCCAAGAAGCAAGGCTTGAAGAACGTCCCATTGACGGTCTTCGACGGTGTCGCCGGACCGGATGGCTACAAGATCGCCGAGAAAGCCAACCTGACCGTCACGATGTGGGTCGAAGGGGACGTGAAGGCCAGCCACGCTTTCGCCAAGGGCGAGTACAAAACCGCCAGCGCCAAGGCCATCATCGAAGACACCAAGAAGATTCTGAACTAAGAACCCGTTCAGGATTAACTTCGCTGGTCTGTAGCCCGTGCCCTTGTGGCACGGAGGATTCTGCCTGGCCGTGAACGAAACTAATCCTCCGACCCACAAGGGGTCGGGCTACAAAACACGGAGTCCTACGGCGAATAGCCCCGGTCCTTGTGGCCGGGGTTATTTTTTTTCGGTGTCCGCGGTCTCATCCGACATGAAGGTCTCTCCGTCGATCGGAATCCATTCCGAAGGAGGTTCGAGATCGATCAACTCGTCCGTGATGACGAACAGGTAAAAGCGACACAGCGGGCGCAGCGCCGTGTCCGGATAGTTTTCGAGCAACCCGCTGAGCGTCTTCCCAGCCAATTTCGGCTGGCCCGATTCCATCTGGCACATCGCGGTGTACCACAGGAGGATCGCCGTCTCGTTCACCGCACGAATTTGAGCTTGGGCAAAAGACACCCCATGCTGCGTGGGCCAGACGCTCGGTTGGCCCAGATCTTGATAGGGTGATTGCACCAGAGGCAGCGTCGTCAGGACCGAAAACAACGACGAGTTCTGACTCAAGTCCGTTTGCTCTTTCCACAGCTTGATGGCTGGCTCGTATTCGCCGTGAGCCAACCGTGTCCACGCGGCCGGGACACGCCACCCCGCCGCGCCGAAACCGAGCTCATACGCGAATTGGTTGTGAGCCTCTTCAATCTCACCGGCCTCATATCGCAGCAAGCCTTGAAGAGTCTGTCCTTCAGGCGATCGCTGAATCGCCACAGGATCGCGGTCCAGAATCTTGAGCGCCTCCAGCACAAACCCCGCTGCATACACTTGCTGGGCAATCTCAATCGCGCTTGGTCCCGCCTCCGGCACCTTTTCGAGTTCATTGCGCAGCGCGTCGAGTTGACTCTGACAACGTTCCAGAAACTCGAATCTCTTCAGCGACGACTCATCGGCATCCGCAGCATGGGACGGCATCGTCAGCATGAGACGGTCGATCGCTTGCAGTTCACGAAGCATCAAGTCCGTGCGGTTGTGCTGCTGCAACAGTTCGAGCAACCGGCCATGCAGTTCCAGCGAGTTGGGTTCTAATAGCACGGCTTGGTGATACGCCCCTAACGCTTGCTGGAACCGCAATTGATTGGAAAACGAGCCTCCTCCCGATTGCACCATGGCCGTCTCCATGTTCGACAGGAAGGAGTACACATCGCCTAAGACTTGATAGGCCGCCGCGTGATCGGCCGATTCCGCCAGCGCCTCGTTCGCTTTGCGAATGGCCAGAAACGCCATCGCGACGGCGGACGGCTGCTCGATCACGATCTGCCCGCTGACCATCCCGTGCAGGTGCATCAATAGGTTTTCCGCCTCGAGCACTTTGTTGGAAACGCGAGCCTCCGGTGATCCCAAGTATTTTTGCAGCGAGGTGCTCGCGCGCGGCCAGTCCGAGCGAAGTGATTTCGGCGACTCCGTTTGAAATGCCGATGCCACGAAATTCATCCGATGCTGATCGAGAAACTGGTGGAGTTCCGGCGACGGAGCATCCGCGCGATAGAGCACCGCACAGTTCGCGCCCAGATGAGTGAGCCGCCAGTCCGCTGAAAACAGCATTCGGAAATACGCGATCGGCCGCACACCCACCAATCGCGGCAACGCATGGGTGATCTGAAATCGGTCGAAGATCGGCCGCCAAATCGCTTGGAAATCCTCCGGACGAGTTTGATCCGGTTGCTCCACCGCAGCGGCGTCATTGGCCGGCAAGCCCGCCAACGCTCGTCGCGCCTGATCGTGCAGCGTCAGCAAGTCTCTTGGGCCGCGACCAGAGAACACAGCCAGGCGACTGTCCACGAACGGCTTTTGATCGACCCACAACAAGACATCCCCTTGCTGAGGCACGAAGTTGAACGGTCGGTCGTCAAACGAACTCTCGGACGCCGAGCGATACGCCTCGACCAAGGCTTGCAGACGATTCGACATCCCCAATCCAACGCGCTTCCCGTCCACGCCGAACAGCATTTGATTCACCGAGATCACCGCCAGCGCGAAGAAAGCCAGCACCGTGACCGCGCGGCCGCCGCGCGTGAACAGCAACTCGCTCGTCGCAATCGAGTACGTCTGCCGAAACTTCGCCTGATACCACTGCTGAGCGTTCAGCGTCCCGAACACGCAGGCGACGATGCTCGCCGCCGCCAGTTCATGCGAAGCGACACACGCCAGCGCCACGAACCCGGCCAACGCCAGCCAATCGCCGAGATTCGAGCGCCGAACATTCAACGACAGTGACACCAACGCCGACAGCAACACCAGCAGTCCCGCGATCACGGGCAACCGAACCAGTCCAGAACTCCACAGTGCCGGATTCCAGAGCGTCAACGCGCCGGTGTTTTCCCAGCCGGAAGCGGTCACGGCATAGACCCGCCACGCGGGGTACTCCGTCCCATACAGGACGACCGGTGACCACAGCGAATGACCTCCAAACGGATTCAGAACGCTCGCCAAAACACACATTCCCAACACCGTCCAAAAGTGTTTTCGTTGCGCGTCGGACAACGCAGCGCGTCCCAAAATGTTGCCGAGCAACTCCCCGATGCCCCACAGCAACAACAGCAGCAAGCCGAGAAACATCCGCGAGTCGAGATTGCTCCACAATGCGAAGCCCGGCACCAACCACCAGAGCGACACCGGCCGGCTGGTCAGAGCGATGACGCTCGTGCTCGCCGCCGACTCCAGCGACGATCGCCAGGCGTGACAGCACCACAACGTCGCCGCCAGTCCAAGCAGCGTCACGGTCTCAGGCTGACCAGAGAACTGAGGATGACTCGCCAACAGAGTCAGCACGCCGAGAATCGAACCCCACCAATTCGAGACATTCACCCGGCTGATTCTTCCCAGCAGCCACCACGTCAGCGCCACCAGCAGCGCCGTGGCGAGCGACAATCCGACTCCCTGACCGATCGCGAACAATCCACTGGCGATCAAATCCCACAACCATGAGAGATTCACCCAACGATGCTCGCTGGCCGTCGACGAGAAGACGTCCTGCGCGGGGGGCCAAAGCCCGTGAGCCGCCAAATAGCGCCCGGTCTTCACATGCACCAGCGTCGTCGTCTCGACGATCTGCCGGCAGCCGAGCAACAGCGCCAACAACACCGCCGCCCATCGCAACATAAAGTCGCCGCGGATCGCCTCGTCTTCGACCAGTTCCGGTGTGAGCGGCTCCCAATCCGGCAACCCCTCGGTCGGAGGGACTGCCACGTTGGGTGTCTGTGCATTTGCCGAAAGATCAGCCTCGGGCGCGGGGAGCGACGTGGGAGCGTTTTCTGAATCGGACACAATCGTCCCCGGAAAAGAAGCGAGCGGAAGTGTGGCTCACCACAGACGTGAAACTCGGCCGCGATGTTGGAACCTTCGGCCGGTTTCTCGCGGAACGATGTCATGCTAGGCCGATCAAACGAACCAAGCAACGTAACCGCGCGCAGTCACGAACAAGACCGGCGAGCGGGGTCCGCCGCGGCGGATCAGCCCAAGGGAACTCACTTTGAAAAGTAGCGGGCACATTCCATGTGCCGTCAGCCTGGGAAATGCCGACGGCACATGGAATGTGCCTGCTACTTTGCGGGTAGAGTCCGTGCCGGGGGGCTGACGCCGCCCCGCTCGCCAGAATGTTTCCGCGTTCGCCGCATGATTTTCGCTCGGTTGCAATCCCACTGCCGACAGATACCATCCCGCCCCGACACGGGTGCCTGCGAGTGTGTTGCTCACAGGAGAATAGGGAAGACGGTTCGAATCCGTCGCGGTCCCGCCGCTGTAACCGGGGACGAACACCGCCATTGCCACTGAGCGACGATGCTTGGGAAGGCGCGGTTAGTAGATCGATCCGGGAGCCAGAAGACCTGCCCTGATGTCATTCCATTACTGGCTCACGAGACTCGCTCGGACGAGGCGTGGCAATCTGTTTTCGCAGACGGTTCGCGACGTATGACCGCCCACGCTGTGCCGTGGATTCGGTTTTGCGCGCGTCGTTGAGGAAGCAGGCGGCTGCGTCTGGCTGACGGTTCTGCGTGAGTCGTTTCGACAACGGAGAATTGTCATGCGCACGGTTTGCTCTGGCTCACGTCGTTCCGGTTTCACGCTCATCGAGTTACTCGTCGTCATCGCGATCATCGCCGTCCTGATCGCCCTGCTCCTGCCCGCCGTGCAACAAGCTCGCGCGGCGGCGCGGCGTTCACAGTGCCGCAATTCGCTCAAGCAGTTGACGCTCGCCCTGCACAATTACTCGGAGACTTACAAGGGGATGATGATCCCCTACGTCATCGAGAACACGACTCGCATGAATTACCTGTCGACGTTTTCCGGGGCGCAGGGGAAAGCGCAGTATTGGTTTGGAACGGTGGACTACGACATCCCGACGCCAGCACAGCAACTCGACTTCAAGCGCGGACCGCTCGCACCATTCATGGAGGCGAACTACGAATCGTTTCAATGCCCGGACTTCGGACCGGGGCAGATGCAAGCCGTCCGCTTCGGACGTCCGGCCACCGGCTTCGGCTTCAACGGCTATTACCTGTCACGCTCCGCCGGCATTGACTATCCGCCGCCATCATTTGCTCCGGCACCCGCCGCGAATCCCGCCACTCGCAAGTTGGCCGATGTGTTATTGCTCTCGCAGACTGTCGCGTTCGCCGACAGCGCTCAAGTCCGCATGACCTCGTTCTTCCCACCCGCGTTCAGCTTTGAAGAAAACTGGATTCTCGATCCTCCGAGCAACAACTTTCCGGACGTGCATTTTCGACATGCCGACGCGGCGAACGTCGCCTTCCTCGACGGGCATGTCGAGACGCGAAGCCGGCACTATCGCGTGGATGTTCCCGGCTCCAATTTCCTCTCCGCGGCTCAGGCAGCCCTGATGGACCAGAACAAGCTGGGCTATATCAGCAACGGCAACCTCGGAAACCCGACGCAGCAGGACGAGCTGTACGACCGCCGCTGAGTTCGATCGCTCGACAACCCAGCGCTGTGGCCGGTTTCCACGGCTGACGAATTCGCCGTGTTAGGCAAGCTGTAGCCCGACCCCTTGTGGGTCGGACAATTCGATGTTTCTGTGGAATCGTTGCCGATTCAAAATCATCCGACCCACAAGGGGTCGGACTACAGACATTCGAGACTAAACAAGTGGCCTGCCGTGGACCGGTTGCTGACCGTGCCACTCTTTTTGATCAGAGGTCCGTTCCATGCTTGCTTCATTTCCGGCTCCATGCCGTCATTTTTGTTCGATCGTGTGCTGCGTCCTCCTCGCGGGCTGCGGCGGTTCGAATCCGTCCGCTGATCCGCACGCGAACCGCATGGTCTACGTCGATACCGCGACGATGCAGCCGATCGTGCATGATGTCGCCACGTCGTTTCCGGCCATACACCCAACGACCGGCAAGCCGACGTTGCGGCCCGCGCTATACTGCGCGACCTGCAAAAAGTGGTATCCCGCGCCGGCGGTCGATCAGGTCAATCGGATTCCTGGGGCCGGCCAGTGCCCCAAGGACAAGACTCCGCTGACCGCCGACGGCCCTTGGCCGGACGCCACCGCATCGGCGGTCCCCGCGAAATGACCGACGATTATTTCGAGTCGCAACCAACACGTTCGGCGATGCTGAACGTGTCCTGCTCGCGAACCGTGTTCGACACAATCAACTCGGCGAGCAATCCCAACGACAAGCTCTGTCCGCCGAGCAACGTCGCCGCAACCGAGTACGCCAGCAGCGGCCGTGGTCCGATCGGCGACGCTTCGAGCAACTTGCCGCCCCACAACGGCGGCACGTTCATCAGCAGCCACAACGCCGCCAGATAACCCAAGCCGAGAAATCCCAAGCCCAGAAACAACAGCCCGATCGCACCCAGCATGTGTTGCGGTCGCTGACCAAAGCCGGTCAGAAACTTCACCGTCAACAGATCGAGGAATCCGCGCAGAAACCGTCGCACGCCATACTTCGATTGACCGAACTGACGCTCGCGATGATGCACCGAAATCTCGGTCACGCGAAATCCCCGCGCGTGAGCCAGTACCGGGATGAACCGATGCAACTCTCCATAAATCGTGATTTCGCGAGCGACGTCCGCGCGGAACAGCTTCAGCCCGCAGTTGTGATCGTGCAGCTTGAGACCCGTCAGCCGGCCGATCATCCAGTTGAAGACGCGGCTGGGATACACCTTGTGCCACGGATCAAGACGCCTTTGTTTCCAGCCGTTGACGACGTCAAAGCCCTCGTTGAGCTTGGCGAGAAAGTTGGGGATCTCCGCCGGATCGTCCTGCAAATCGGCGTCCATCATCAGCACGAGATCGCCGCGTGCCGCACGCATTCCCGCCGTGAGCGCCGCCGCCTTGCCGAAGTTCCGCCGGAACCGAATACCCGACACGCAAGTGTTCTGCGACGCCAACTCGCGAACCGTCTCCCAACTGCCGTCGCGCGAGCCGTCATCGACGAAGATCACTTCCTGTTCAATTCCGTGCCGTTCTCCGACACGGACAATCTCCGCCAGCAACTGCGGCAAGCTCTCACGCTCATTCAGCACTGGCACAATGATCGACAACATGCGCATGTCCCATCCGGTTCAACGCGGATCGGGCATTGCAATTTGCAACTCTCAATTTGCAATTTGCAATCTCCTTCTCCGACGAGTTTCCCAACCCAACGCCAACGTCACGACGATTTCAGTCGCCAGCCACGTTCCCCGCAACAGCACGGCCGCCGCGACCGCCTGCGACGAACTGATTCCCGGCTGCGATTTCAACAACTCGATCAACGCCGCTTCGCGAACTCCCAAGCCTCCGGGAGCGAAGACCGCGATGAATCCCACGAATGACGCCGACCAGATATCGCCCGTCCAAGTCAGCCAATCCGACAGCGACGCTGCGACCCCGACCGCTCGCAGCGTACAGCCCAAGCTCAGCCCATGAATCAGCCAAGTCGTCACGAACATAAAGCACCAACCGAGAAGAAAGTTCGCGCGGATCTCGATCTCTGGAACGGGCTGACGTGTTTCGATGTCGCCGGCAGAGATAACCGGCGGCGTCAACCGGCGCGCGATCAATCCTAGTATTTTGGCGACAGCAGGCACCAACAGAACACAGACCACGACCACCGCGGCACCGAAGGCCAATGGCCGCTCGAAGACGGGACGAATCACGACCGGCAAATCCACCACGATCTGCCGCCAGACCACGGGAGCCAACGCCAAACCCACCGCCAGGCCAACTCCCATGTAAGTCAGTGTTTCATACGTCGAAGTCAACGCCGCCACTCCCGGCCGACAGCCTCGCTCCGCCAGCAGGCCCGCACGGATCAACAGCACCGACGCCTTGCCCGGAATGTATTTGCCGAGATGCCCCGCGAAGTATGCCTGCGCGACATCCCAGCGGCCCGTGGTCCCGCCGCAGAGATGAATCAACCGATGCCAAAACAAAACTGACGGCAACCACCCGATCCCATACAGACCAAACGCCGCCAGCAACCACGGCCAATGAATCGCCACCGAGCCGACATCCCCCCCACGCCACAGCAACCACGCACGTCGCCCGACGAATGCGATGACCAGCGCGAACATCAACCACTTCAGCACCGGCCAAAACCGGCGGAAGTGATGAGAGGAAGGTCGCTGTCTCAAATGGTTCACGTTCGTCATGCCGGCTCGATGAAGTCTTTCATTTTCGACCCACATTGTTCGCCTGGAAGACCCCATCCGGCTTGCCCGGATGGTGAAAACGATGGAGAGCTAACAGGCAATTATCCACTATTTTTCCTCTCAAACTCTCCCGTTCCTCCGCCTTCGGCGGAGGAACGGGAGAGTTTGGAGTGACATCCACTTAGCCCACCATCTGCTTCACCAACGGCACAAGGCCGTTGGGGTCAAAAGTAAGACAGTCGAACAACACTCAGCACGGTTCTCCGGCGACTCACCGGGATTTCAAAACCTCGACGCCCAACTCTCGCAGGGTCGTTAGGAGTTCGTCGAGGTCATCCGCTGTCGTCAGCGGATTGATGATCGTCACCCGCAGCGCACCCACGCCGCCGTGATTGGTCTGCACGATATAAAACCTGCCCGATTCGATGAGCCGCCGCCGCAGTTCGCGCTGAAACGCGCCGAGGATATCTGGCGGAGCAGACTTCATCGCGGCCGGCACATGACGAAACGCAACGATGTTGCACTCTGGTTCGTGCAGCGGAACGAAGTCGGCGGCAGCCAGCAGCTTCTCGTAAAAGACACGACCCAAGTCGAACGTCACATCGACCAAGTCTTCAAACAGTGTCGGGCCGAACAACGACCATGTGCCCCACAGTCCGAACGCGGCCGCGCGTTTCGTGCATTCTAGCGTCAGCATCCCGCTGTCGTACTCGGCCATGCCCGGAGCCGACGGGTCGAACAGATACGGAGCCTCCTGGCGGAACGTTTCAAAGCGATGCCGCTTGTCGCGGTACAACACGAACGCGCACAGCGCCGGCATGAACATCATCTTGTGAGCGTCCCACACAATGCTGTCGGCCTGATCCAATCCATCCAGCAGATGCCGATACCGCCGACTCATCAACGCCGCTCCGCCGTGAGCCGCATCCACGTGCATCCAAACTCCGTGTTTGCGACAAACCGCTGCGATGTCACGCAGCGGATCGAAAGCTCCGATCGGAGTCGCGCAGGCACATGCCGAAACCGCGACGACTCGATGACCTTGCGAGATCAACTCGGCCAATTGCTCGTCGAGCTTCTGTGGATCGAGCTTCCGCCGCTCATCGAGCGCCGCGCGTCTGACATTCTGCGTTCCCAATCCGATGATCCCGGCCGCTCGCGCGACGGAGTAGTGAGCATCGCCTTGCACAACGATGACGGCACGAGCGGCGTTGTTCGCCAGTCCTTCTTCCCAAGCACTACCCAGCGTCACGTTTCGCGCCGTCAACAACCCAGTGAGGTTGCCGAGCGAACCGCCATGCGTCACCACTCCGGCGAACGAATCGCGTTGCCAACCGACCTGTTCACCCAACCGATTGACCAGCGCGCGTTCGACGGCCGTGGCCCACGGGCCCATTTCATAGATCGCCATCACCTGGTTGGTGACCGCTCCCACCGCGTCGAACAATCCGGCGATCGGCACCGGAGCCGGCACCTGATGGCCGATGTATCGCGGATGATGCAGATTGTGCCCGCGATCCAGCATCTGCTGCACGATCTCGCCGAATCGAGGGTCCGAGCGATCCAACCAGCGTTCGGCCTCGGCGATGTTGGCCTCCGGTTCCGCCCAGTTGAGCACTCGCGGTTCGCGATCCATGACCTTGGCCATGTGTGCCGACAACAACTCGGTCCATTCCTGAGCGGCCGCTTGAAAGCGTTGCGGATCATAAATCGCCTGCAAGCGAGCCTGAGCGATCGTCAAAGCGGCAACATCCACCATCGAGCAACCTGTCTAAGAATGTCTCACCGAATGGAATCTCAGTCGCGGGAGCGACTGAGCTACGTAGGCGAGTCGCTCCCGCGACCCGCATTCGGAACGTCTGCCGGGGTTTATTCTGTAAGACGCTCGCAGCAATTTCTACAAAGCCACGACATTCAGCCGAGCCACCGATCGCGATAATAACGAGCGATTCCAGAGCCGCGACCGTCAGGGATCGGATGAACGACGGTCATCCGCTTCCTCACAGGCGCGGCTCATTGCGAAGAGGGAATCGCGGCAACACATCCGCATTCACGACGTGCTGCGGCCGAATGCCGAGCAACACATCCGCGGCATTCCGTGCTCCGCGAACTTTTGACTCGCGGCTCGACTCCACCGAACTTCCCGCGCAATGTGGGGTCAGTAAGACGTTGCCGAGTTCCAGCAGCGGATGTGAAGCCGGCGTCCCTGGCAGTGCGAAGACGTCGATCTCCTCAAACACATCCAGCGCCGCACCGGCAATCTTTCGTTGCTGAAGCAGTTGCACCAGCGCGGCTTCGTCGATGATCGCACCGCGCGACGTGTTGATCAGCACGGCCGTGGGTTTCAGTCGTGCCAACCGCTCGGCCGAGAGCAAATGCGTTGTCTCCTCACATAGCGGCAAATGGACCGACACGAAGTCGCTTTCGGAAAGCAGTCGGTCAAGTGGGACAAGTTCTACCCCATGTTGCTTCGCGATCGCTTGGTACTTGGCCGGGTCGCGAACCCAAGCCAGCAATCGCAGACCAAACGCCGCCGCTCGTTGAGCAACCGCTTGAGCGCTGGCTCCGAAACCGATCAGCCCCAACGTCTGTCCGGCCAAGCGGTGTACTCCGGGGTGATGCCGCGCGGACCAGTTGTGAGTTCGCATCGCCTCCATCATGAACGGCAAGCGGCGAGCGAACGCCAATAACAACGCGAGCGTGTGCTCGGCTTGTTCGTTCAAGCAGAAGTCGGGCACATTGGTGACGACAATCCCTCGCCGAGTCGCCTCGGCCACGTCGATCTTGTCCGTACCGGCTCCCAATCGAGCGATCACCCGGCAGCGCGACAGCCGCTCAATGACCGAACCCGGCACGCGCGACGACACGACCAAGAGCGCGTCGCAGTCTTCCGCCGCAGCGAGGATTTCGCGAGGTTCTTGGCCCTCGATCTCAATCCATCCCGCGCCGGCCCGCGCGAGTTCGGCACGTTCCACGTCGTCGGCTGGGTAAGTGACCGCATTGAGTCGGACAGTTTTGAGCATGGTTAAGAATCAGAACAAATGGAAGAACAGAGGGACAAAACAAGGATTGCAGAGAAAGGAGTGCAGAAGGAAGTGGGAGCTCAGACAGTCCGTACTTCTGCCTTCTGCCTTCTGCACTCCTTACTCTGCGATCCTTATTCTCCCATGTGATCACGCTTCGTGAATTCCGTCACCCACCGCTGATCCCACAATGAAGGGAACGAATTCTTGCGATAGGGGTGTTGGACACAAACCTGCTCATTGAGTTCCAGGCCGAGTCCCGGTTGATCGGGCAGAACGAATTCGCCGTGACGGATTGGATTCCAGCCGCACACGAGGTTGTTGCGCCACGGCACGTCGTACTCGGCGAAGTTCTCTTGGACGGCAACTTGCGGAGTCGCCCAACCGAAATGCAGCGCGGCACACAACGCGACCGGGCCAATCGAGCAATGCGGAGCGATTCGCAAATCGTTCGCTTGGCACAACGCGGCGATCTTCTTGCCGATGGACAAGCCGCCGCAGTGAGCCAAATCCATCTGCACGACGTCGCACGCACGGAGCGATGCCAAACGAGCGAACTCTTCCAGCAGGTAAAGCCGCTCGCCGGCCGCGATGGGGAACGGCAGCGCTTGTTTGACCTCATGCAGCAGGTCGAGACTGTGTGGCGTGACCGGCTCCTCATACCACGCGGGGCGATACGGAATCAGACGACGACCCATCTCGATGGCGCAGCCGGCCGACAACCGGCCGTGAACTTCGATCATCAGGTCAATGTCGTCGCCGACCGCCTCACGAACCGCGGCGACGATTTGTTCGGACTCGGCCATCTGCTCGCGAGTCATCTCTTTCCACGCGGTGCCGAACGGATCGAACTTCATTCCGCGATAACCGCGAGCAACAACCTCGCGCGCCTTCGCCGCATAATCGGCCGGCGTGCGAGCACCGCCGTACCAGCCGTTCGCGTAGGCGGGCAGCCGCTCGCGCGCTTGGCCGCCGAGCAGCTTATAGACCGGCTGACCACAGGCTTTGCCGATCAAGTCCCAACAAGCAATCTCGACGCCGCTGATCGCCGTCAGCACGGTCGAGCCGCCTTGATACTGATCCCGAATCAAATCCCCGAACACTTTTTCGATGTCGAACGGATCAACACCGAGGATGCGATCTTCCACCCATTCGTGAAGCAGCGACTGCACGGTGGCCTCTTGCCACTCCAGCGTAGCCTCGCCAAGACCGCTCAGTCCCGTGTCGGTCGTCAGCCGCACGAACAAGTAGTTTCGCAAGCCGCCATTCACCAGAAATGTTTCGAGCTTAGTGATCTTCATTTCACGGAACCGCCAATGAAAAAGGACGGGCAAGAGTGCCCGTCCTACACAAGTCTACTGTTACCGACTGGGATTACTTCGCAGCGACGGCGACGGGCTCCGCTGGGACGGGGGCGACGGGGAGTTCCGGCCATTCCATGAGCAAATCGTCGGGAGCCGCCAGAGTCACCGTGTTGTCTTTGCCGTTCTTGAGATCCACGGAAGCTTCGGCGAGCTTCTTAGCCTGATCGGAATCCTTATCCACGATCAGTGTGTCGTTGACCGCTCGCCACCATTGCAGGTGGGGCCAGTCGCGGCGCACGGTTTTCATGGCGGTCTCAAACGCCTTGCCATTGGCACCCGCGCTGAAGCCGGCGCGCTTCGCGATCACGCTGTACTTGGCGAGCTTGGAGGCTCGCTTTAATTCCCATAACAATTCCGCCACTTCTTCCGCACGAGTCGAAGCCATGTTTTGCTCCCTTTCGCAATGAGCCAACAAAAGAAGCCCTACCGAGTCGCCGCGACGATCAGGATCACTGGCCTGTCGTTTCTCCGGGATCGAGGGCCTTGAGTTTGATGTGCGTTCGCCATCCAATTCCAACCCAACGCGACCGACCTTAATCGAACCCCCACGAGGGATCAAGACCCACGGAATGCTCATGGACCGCGTCTTTGAAGGCCACGGAATTCGCTTTGAATATCCCGAAGATTGGATTCTGCACGAGCAGTCGTCCGCCGAGGAAATCACGCTGACGGTGCAGAGTCCGGACTCGTCATTCTGGTCGCTGACGCTGATCATGGACCGGCCCGATCCGCGTCGAGTCCTCGACGCAATCCTCGATACATTCCGCGAGGAATACTCGGAAATCGACGTTTACCCCAGCGAAGTTCTCCTGGCCGAACAACCGACGGAGTCCTGTGAACTCGATTTCGTCTGCCATGAACTGATCGGCAGCGCGTTCCTGCGCGCGGTGGCCGCTCCCGACTTCACGCTGCTGGTGCTGTATCAAGGTGCGGACTTGGAACTCGATAGCACTCAGCCGCTGATGGAAAAGATCACCAACAGCTTGTTGTGGGACACGGATGACCTGCCCGATGCTGCCGATGTCTTTAACCCGGAGGGTTAAATTACTCAAACTGAGCGGTTCTTGAGTCCCGCTAGGGACGTATCGAAAATAGCCCAGCACGTCAGTGCTGGGTTTCGTGGCGTCAATCCTCACAAAGTCCCGTCAGGGACGACAGAAAGCGAATCTGTTCTGTCGTCCCTGACGGGACTCATGAGGCACGTTGAACGGTCATCCCAGCACTAACGTGCTGGGCTATTTTCGAGTGTCCCTGATGGGACAAAAACAAAACCGCTCAGTTTGAGTAATTACGAGCGAGGGGTCTGAGGCACTGCCTCATTGACTGCCAACCTTCCGGCTTAACACCGCATTCGCATTCGTCTCATCGAAGCATTGAAGAACTTCTCCAACTTTCTTCAACGATGTTGCAAGCCCCGTTGACAGTGCCTCGCGCGGCTTCCAGCATGTGCCGCGTTCGATCCACGCGAGCGACGATCCCGATGGGATGAATACGAGCCATAGGTCAGTCCCGATGACTGACACGGGTTAGGCGGGCCAAGCCACCCGGCAAATCGCGATTGCTTTCGGAACGAACAAAGTAGTTCGGTCGCTCCGTGACCGGAACATTCGAGTCACGGAGTGACTCGGCTACTTTCAGGACAGCGCGGGCCACAGCGTTTGACCTCCATCTTTCGGCCTCCCCGGCCAGCTCTCTCGCGAGGAATGTGTGCCATGCGTGTTTCATCTTGGTTGAGCAATCTGTGTGTCTCGTCGGGCAAGAATGTTTCGTCCCGTCGGCGAATCCGTCGCGGGTACACTTCGGCAGCGTTTTCGGGTTCGCCCACGATGCGGGAAGCGAGCAGTTCGCTCGACCCGGCGATTGAATCGCTGGAGGTTCGCACGGTCCCCTCGGCGTTCGCGCTCTTTATTCAGTCCACCGGCGAGTTGAATATCTCGATGACGTCGGCGGACAACGTTTCGGTCGGCGTGAATTCGGCGACCAATCGCGTGCAGGTGATCGCGAACGGTGTACCGGTTGGTTCGCTGTCGTCGTCCATCACGCCCGACCAAATCAAGACGCTGATCGTCACTGGCAGCGACTCAAACAACACCCTCGATCTAAGCGGTATCGACACCCGATTCACGAATCTCACGTCGATCCAAGCCAGCGGCGGTGACGGCAACGACACAATCATCGGCAGCGCGACGCTGGCCAGCACACTCAATGGCGGCAGCGGAGCCGACACGGTTACGGGCGGAGCGGCCGGTGATTCCTTGTTCGGCAACGACGGCAACGACCGCATCAACGGCGGTGACGGCGACGACACGATCAACGGCGGCAACGGAGCCGACACGGTCAATGCCGGACTCGGCAACGATTCGGTGCTCGGCGGTGACGGGAACGACAACCTCAATGGCGAGGACGGCAATGACACGTTGCTGGGCAATGACGGCAACGATGTCGTGAACGGCGATGCCAGCGGCGGCGGCTTCGGCAACGATTCGCTCGATGGCGGTGCTGGCAACGATACGCTGGCTGGCGGCGATGGCGACGACTTTCTCAACGGCGGACTCGACAACGATTCGATGCGCGGTGGCAGCGGCAATGACACGCTCTTCGGCGGTGCGGGTAACGATACCGGACTCGGCGAAGCGGGTGACGACACGGTCAACGGTCAGGCCGGCAACGATTCGCTCGAAGGGGGACTCGGCAACGATTCGGTCGATGGCGGCACTCAGGACGACAAGCTCTTCGGCGATGATTCCATCGGGACCGGCAACGGCAACGACAAGCTCAATGCCGGTGACGGCAACGACACGGCGGATGGCGGAGCGGGCGACGATTCGATCCTCGGTGGGATTGGCAACGACTCGCTGCTGGGCGGCGATGGCAACGACACGATCTCCGGCGACGGTGGCAATGACATCATTCAAGGCGGCAACGGCAACGACCTCGTCTCCGGTGTGGATGGCAGTGACTCGGTCTATGGCGATGATTCTCTGGGCCTGACAACCGGTGATGACACGCTCAACGGCGGAGCGGGGAATGATCTGCTGGTCGGAGGCAGCGGCAACGACAGCCTCCTGGGGGGCAGCGGTAACGACACGCTCAATGGCGGCGACGGAGACGACACGCTCAACGGGCAAAGTGGCAACGACATCAACAACGGCGGTGCCGGCTCGAACTCGATTGTGTTTGATCCAACCGATGGAACCGACACAACTGGCGGCGGGAGCGGCGGCGGAGCGGACACCCTCGTCGTCGCGGGCACGAACGCCGCCGACTCGATTTCCATTGGTCAGTCCGGTGGCTTGGTGAAGGTCACGATCGGATCGAATTCGATCACGGTGGCTTCGAACGTTTCGCACGTCATCATCAACGGCGGGAATGGCAATGACACGGTGACGGTCACGGCGCTTAATTCGGTCGGCCCGGTCTTTATCGAGGTTAACGGCGAAGCGGGCAATGACACGCTCAACGGCGGTGGTGTGGCGATTGGCTCAGTGCGGCTGCTGCTCAACGGCGGCGATGGCAATGACAAACTGACCGGCACCGGCGCTATCGATTCGCTGTTCGGCGGCATCGGCGACGATTCGATCCTTGGCGGCGGCGGGAACGACATCCTCACCGGCGAAGCTGGCAACGACACGCTCAAGGGCGATGCCGGAGATGACAACATCAATGGCGGCGACGGCAACGATGTCGTGCAAGGTGGAGTCGGCAACGACGTCATTGACGGCGGCACGTCCAGCGACAACCTCGATGGCGGCGACGGCAGCGACACGATCTCCGGCAGCGACGGCAGCGACACGATCACCGGAGCGAACGGCAACGACTCGCTGCGTGGCGGAGTTGGCAGCGACTCAGTGAATGGCGGCGCTGGCAACGATTCGATCGACGGCGGCGAGAGTGACGACACGCTGATCGGACTGACGGGCAATGACAAGCTCTTCGGCCGCGACGGCAACGACTACATCGACGGCGGTGACGGCGACGATACCGCCAACGGCGGCAACGGCAACGATACGGTCATCGGTGGAATCGGCAACGACTTGCTCGGCGGCGAAGACGGCAACGACACGCTCAATGGCGGTGCCGGCAACGACAGCATGTTGGGCGGCGATGGGAACGATTCGCTGCTCGGCGGCAGCGGCAATGATTCGATGCAAGGCGGCGACGGCGACGACACGCTCAACGGACAGGGCGGCACCGATGTGATCGCCGGCAACGAAGGAGCCGACACGATCGTGGACGGCCCCGCCGAAACCAACGAAGCCTTCACGTTCCCGGCCTCGGTGCTGGCGGCGCTCGATACGCTGTGACGAACGTAGCCGTCACGCTCCGCGTGACGAGCCGAACGCTTCACGGCGGCCAGAATTGTCGGCTTATTGAAAGTTTGTGAAGCGTTCAGCTCATCACGCAGAGCGGTGATGGCGACGTTGGCTCGACACCAGCGGAGAGCGACAGGATCATTGCCGCGTGATCCCGTCGCCCTCCGAAAGGTGAGCCATGAGCCTGCTTCTCGTCGTCTTACTGTCCGCCGTCGTGCTGTCGATTGCCTACGTCACCTACGGCCGATTCCTCGCGCGGCTGCTGCGGCTCGATCCCAACAAGGCGACGCCAGCCGTCGAATTCGAGGACGGTGTGGACTTCGAGCCGATTGAGCCGAAGTTTCTGCTGAGCCAGCATTTCTCGGCCATTGCGGCGGCAGGGCCAATCGTTGGTCCCATCTTGGCAGGCGTTGCGTTCGGCTGGGTGCCCGCGCTGATCTGGATTCTGATCGGCTGCATCTTCATCGGTGGTGTGCATGACCTGTTCTCGCTGACCGCGTCGATTCGCCACAAAGCGCGGTCGATCGCCGAGGTCGTGCGCGACCACATGACTCGCCGGTCGTATGTGCTGTTCCTGAGCTTCGTGTGGATCGCGCTGGTTTACATCATCGTGGCATTCACCGACCTGACCGCATCGGCATTCATCGGCAGACAAGTGTTGGAGAACGGCGAGATCGTGACCGGCGGCGGGATCGCGACGTCGTCATTGATGTACCTGATGCTGCCGATCGTGATGGGCTTGCTGCTGCGGCACACGAAGCTGTCACTGAATTGGGCGACCGCCATTTTTCTGCCGTTGGTGGGCGTGTCGATCTGGGCGGGCCAGAAGCTGCCGTTCAGCCTGGAGTCCTTTCTGCCGACGCCGACGGATTACGCCACCCCGGCAGCGGTCCAGGCGGTACTGGCTGACAATGCTCGGCGAGTTTGGGATGTGCTGCTGCTGATTTACTGTTTGATCGCCGCAGTCGTGCCCGTGTGGCTGCTGTTGCAACCGCGCGGCCACTTAGGCGGCTACTTCTTGTACGTCGCGTTGGCCGGAGGTGCGCTGGGACTGATGATCGGCGGCGAACCGATTCAGTATCCGGCCTTCAACGGCTTTGTCAGTCCGTCGGGGCAGTACCTTTTCCCAATGCTCTTCATCACGATCGCCTGCGGAGCGTGCAGCGGCTTCCATTCGCTGATCTGCTCCGGCACGACTTCCAAGCAGCTCGCGAAAGAGACCGACGCGAAGACCATCGGCTACGGAGCCATGCTGCTCGAGGGAATGGTCGCCATCGTGTCGCTGTGCTGCGTGATGGTCTTGGCGAAGGACTCCCCTGCCGTGAAGAACCCGCAACCGAATCTGATCTATGCACTCGGCATCGGCAGCTTTCTGGAAGTATTGGGGGTCGAGCCCAAGATCGGAGTTTCCTTCGCGCTGATGGCCTTCACGACGTTCATCTACGACACGCTCGATGTCTGCACGCGGCTGGGACGCTACATCATCCAGGAACTGACCGGCTGGCATAACCGCTTCGGCCGCTGGCTGGGGACGGCGTTGACGGCCGGAGCACCACTCTTTTTTCTGCTGCAACCGGGAGTCGATGCCGACGGAAAAGCTCTACCGCCGATCTGGAAGACCTTCTGGGCGTTGTTCGGTGCGAGCAACCAATTGCTCGCCGCGTTGACGCTGTTGGGTGTGACGGTCTGGCTGTGGCGGACTCGCGGCGAGCGTTGGGTCTGGTTCGTGACCGGCATCCCGACCGTGTTGATGTATGTGATGAGCACGTGGGCGTTGGTCTCGATGACGTGGCCGAAGTTCTTCGACACGACCGGCTCGTTCGCGGCCCCGCGCGAGGTCGTGCCGTGGATCGGCGTCGTGCTGCTGGCGCTCGCGGCGCTGATGCTGGTGGAAGCGATCGTCGTACTGACAGGCGGACGATCATCAACTCCGCCGCAAACAGGAAAGCTGCCCGCGGCGATACCAACGTAGACGCGAGGCCAACAAAAACAGCCCAGCCTCGCGAGAGGTCGGGCTGCGTTGTTCTGCGTGCTTCCGATCGCAACGCACGGAGCACTCAGCTTGCCGATGAACTCGTATCGTTCGGCTCAAACTTAGGCGGCTCGAATTTCGGAGCCGTCGTCTCGACCGGACGATCCTCGGCAACGGGGCGGCTGCTGGAACGCGACGAACTGTTGGACGTATCCACTTCGTCTTCGATGCCACGCACCCCTTTTTTGAACTCGGTGATCCCCTTGCCCAAATTACGCGCGACCTCCGGAAGACGCTTGCCAAACAACAACAAGCCGACGATGGCCAGAATGATCAACTCAGGTGTACCGACACCAAACATGGCAAACTCCTGATTTGAGACCTTCGACCTCAAATCTCAAACGGTGAGTGGAATCTAGGATCGGGACGACGGCTTGTCGTCGCTGGACTCGTTGATTCCTTTTTTGAACTCGACCACGCTCTTTCCGAGCGAACGCATGACCTCCGGCAACCGTCTGCCGAACAGCAGCAGCGCAACGACCGCGGCGATCAAAATCCCCGAAGGGGTCATCCCAATTCCCAATAACATGGCAGGTCTCCGATCAAAGCCGATCAAGAATCCACGCAGACAGACGCTGGGTTCCAAGCTCAGCGACAGAGGCTCGGCGGCGGCGGGATAGGGATCGCGAAGGAAAGGTTCAGGCGAACTCCAGGGCGAACATCCCCAACAGCCGTGGCGGGAACTGTCGTTGGTCTTGGATGTCCACTCGGTCCGCCCGCTGGAAGAGCAGGTGGGGTGAGCGGTCGGTTGAGGATTCTATCCCTGCCGTGCCGAGTGTCAACTTTCTCCTCGGCGAACGCTGAGGTCGAGAGGGATCTGGAATCACGCCGCCCGCAGGTATTTCGCGAACCAATCTTTCGTCCGCTGCCACATTGCGTCGGACAACACGTGCCCGATCCCCTCTTCGATAAAGGCCGAGAAATGCCGCTCGGCGTGCATCGAGGCGTAGGCGTTGGAAATTGTTTTGACCCCCTCGCGGACGAAATCAATCGGGCTGCCCCCGTCCTTCTCACCAAAGTTCAGCAGCAGCGGACGCGGAGCGATCAAGGCGGCGATGTCCGGGGTATCGCCGTGAGCAAAAATGCCGGGTACGAAATTCGGGAAGCAGTGCAGCATGTGCTCGCGATGGATCGCGGCGTACGTCGGCAGACAGCAATTGCCGACCAGGCACTTCAGTCGCGACTCCCACGGCCCGACCATCCATGTGTGCGTTGATCCCATCGAGTGACCGTAACAGCCAATCCGATCTGCTTTCACTTCCGGCCGACTGACGAGGAAGTCGATCGCTCGCCGCATGTCGAGAATGTTTTTCCAAGCCATGCACTTACCGGCGACGACGTATCGCAGGAACTCGAATCGTTCAAAGTTGCCGTCCTTCAACTTGCCGGTCGGGTCGCGCCGCTCTTCAAAGCACAAGGCGTCGGGGCACAGGACCACGTACCCCTCGCGAGCCAGCGCCGCACCAGTGTGGTGCGTCGGGTCCGCCATCAGGCCAGCCGGTTCGGACTTTCCTTTGGTCCAATTCCCCGCGTGCTGATGCCAGACCGCAACCGCCGGTGCAGGCTTGTCAGAAGTCACTCCGTCCGGGATCAGCAAGAACGCCGGGATCGGATCATTCGGCTCGGCGTCGTAGAAGATGGACTCGATGCGAAAGCCCGGCTTCAGAATCGTCTCGCGATGCCGAACATTGAGCGGGCACGGCTTCGGCCAATCACCACCCAGGCCAGCCAGCAGTTTTTCTCGAAAGTCAGGCGCGGCCATATCGAAGTTCCTTGTGGGCGATTGCCAATCACAAATTTGAACAATTGCGGTCGGGACCGCCCTTACGGTGAGCCCCGCATAGCTTCGTATGTGCGGAACGACCGCAGACGACTCGTACCTGTGAATGTAGACGATCAAACCGCACTTCGGGATACGGAGGCTGGATCGCTCAGGGATCATGCACAAATTGCGTCGTGTGTCCGCTCGCGCGACGACGCCGAAACTCGGCTTGACCCATTCGGTCATTTGTCGAGAATCCCGCCCCCTCGATCGGTTCGGCGTTCTCGCCGGACTCATTTCCACTCAAGCCGACACTAGCCCGACGCGCAAGCGAGGGACCGAGTCTGAATTCCCTCGCTGGCGCGTCGGGCTTGTCTGTTGGTGCCTGTCCCTTCACGTCTCACGGCAAGGAGGCCCCGACGTGCCCGTTCGCAATCCATTTCCGCCGGTCAGTCTGAAGGCTCTCTTTCCGGACGCTCAGTTCGTCGGTGATGACGATATTCTCGTCACGCAGGCGACCGAACGCAGCGACATGGTTAGCCCCGGCGTGTTGTTCGCCGCGATTCCCGGCACGCGGCGCAACGGTGAAGAGTTCGCTCACGACGCGGTGCTGCGCGGTGCGGAGGCATTGCTGCTCAGCCGCGAACTGCCCAACTTGCCCGTGCTGCAATGTCTCGTTCCCGATGTGCGCCGAGCATTCGCGCTCTTGTGCGATGCTCTGGCCGGACGGCCTTCGCAAACCTTGAAGTTGGCCGGAGTCACCGGCACGAACGGCAAGACGACGACCTCTTGGATGATTCGATCGATCCTGCGCGCGGCCGGATATCAAACCGGAGTCCTGGGCACCATCGAATACAGCGACGGCGCGCGGCGCGAACGAGCCGGCCTGACGACTCCTGATTCGCAAGTCTTGTCGAACTGGCTGGCGTCGATGGTCGCGGCTGGTACGACTCACGCTGCGATGGAACTGTCGAGCCATGCGCTGGACCAGGGCCGCGCCTGCGGCACGCAACTCGATGTGGCCGTCGTGACCAACGTCACGCAGGACCATTTCGATTACCACTCGGACTTCGGAACGTACCTCGCCGCGAAGGCGCGGATCGTCGAGCACCTCAAGCCGGGCGGGGTGCTCGTGCTGAACGCGGACGATGAACGCAGCTCGTCGATCGCGCGGTCTCTGCCGGCGGGTCGGCGTCTGGTGACGTTCGGCATCGATCACGAGGCGGACGTGACCGCGCCGATCTTGGAAGAATCGGCGGCGGGAACACGATTTGTCCTGGGCTGCGGTGCCGAGGCTGAAGAGGTCTTCACGCCACTGATCGGCCGGTACAACGTCTCGAACGCGCTGGCCGCCGCCGCCACCGCCTATCAATTGGGAGTGCCGCTCAAGACGATCGCGCTGGGCATCGGACTGCTCGGTGCCGTTCCAGGACGAATGGAGCGCGTCGATGCCGGTCAGTCGTTTGACGTCTTTGTGGACTTCGCGCACACCGAAGACGCGCTGCAACGCAGCCTCTCCAATTTGCGGCGAGTCTGCTCGCAGCGAATCATCGTCGTGTTCGGGGCGGGAGGCGATCGCGATCGCAACAAGCGGCCGAAAATGGCGCGAGCGGTGCTTGCCGCGGACATGATCGTCGTGACCAGTGACAACCCGCGCACCGAAGATCCGCAGCGCATCGTCGACGACATCCTGACCGGCTTCGCGCCGAGCTTTCCGCCTTTGCACATCGAACTCGATCGCCGCACGGCGATCTCGTGGGCTCTCGATCAAGCCCGTCCCGGCGACTGTGTGCTCATCGCCGGCAAGGGCCACGAAACCGAGCAAATCATCGGCACAAAACGCTTCCCGTTTGACGACCGCCTGGTGGTCTGCGAAGCATTGACCGGAGCCGCCAGAACGCTTGTGGATGACGGTGCCTGGCTCGTGAAAGCGGAGAACAGATGACAGACACCTCACTCACTTCATTGGCGACCGCGACGCGCGGCGCGTTGATCGGCGGCCAGGACGCGGACATCCGCGGTGGGCGCGTCGTGATTGACTCGCGGCTGATCAAGCCGGGCGATTTGTTCTGGGCGTTGCGTGGCGAACATCACGACGGGCACGACTTCTTGGCGGAGGCGCGGCAACGTGGCGCGAGCGCGGCGGTCGTGCGATTTGATCGACTGGCTCAGGCGCAAGAGGACTGGCAAAGTCGCTCGGAGCACGGTCCATTGCCGCCGATGATTGTGGTCGAGGACACGCTGACCGCGCTGGCAGAGTTTGCTCACTGGCATCGGCCGCATCACGAAGCGTTGGTCATCGGCGTCACCGGGAGCTTCGGTAAGACAACAACGCGCGAGATGATTCACGCAGTGCTGTCCGCCTCGCATCCGGGCCTTCGCAGTCTGAAGAATTTCAACAACCACATTGGCTTGCCGCTGAGCGTGCTGGAACTGAATTCCACCCACGACTTCGCCGTGTTCGAGATGGGCGCGTCGGCGCTCGACGAGATCGCCCTGCTGGCGGAGATCGCTCGGCCGGACATCGGTGTCATCACCGGCATCGGTCTGGCTCATGTCGCGGGCTTCGGCTCGACGGAAGCGATCATTCGCGGCAAAGGGGAGCTGCTGGAGGCGTTGCCGCTCGAAGGTTTCGCGGTTCTGCCCGGCGACGATCCTGTGACGCGTGCGATGGCCAGCCGTGCTCGTTGTCCGGTGCTGTTCGTCGGCGAATCGGAGATCAATCATGTGCGTGCGACGAACGTGCGACTGGCCAATCAACGTCTGACCTTTGAAGTCGAACAGATCGAATACCACGTTCCCGTCAGCGGTCGTCACTTCTTGACGGCGGCGTTGAGTGCCTTGGCGATTGCGAACGAGATCGGAATCTCGCCGACGAACATCGCCAATGGGTTCGCGAATTTCCAAGCCGTTCCGGGACGTTGCCAGGTGCATCACATCGGCCCGTGGATCGTGATCGACGACACCTACAACGCGAATCCCGCGTCGATGCGCGCCGCCTGCATCACGCTACGCGACTGGCAAGGAGCCAACAAACGGCTGCTCATCACCGGCGACATGCTGGAACTGGGCACGCATGCCGAGCAAGCCCACATCCAATTGGGCCGCGCCGCCGCCGAGGTTGCGGTCGATGGCTTGCTCGTCATCGGCGAACACGCCGAGCTGGTGATTCGCGGAGCACTCGCCGGTGGCCTGCGTCCCAGCCGATTGGCTCAATGCGATGACTTGGAGATCCTGCTGACGGCCCTCGACTGTGTGCTCGAACCGGGAGACGTCCTGCTCGTGAAAGGCTCGCGCGGAATGCGCATGGAACGTGTCGTCGAATGGCTGCGACAAAAGGTTGAGAGTTCAGAGTTGAGAGTTGAGGGCTCCCATCAATCGCAGGCCTGGTCCTCGAATCACAACCCGCAACCCGTCATCCTCCACCCCTGAATGCTTCCATGCTCGTCTGGCTTCTGCATCACTTCAGCTCGTTCTTTGAACGCTTCGAGCAGACGTTCTCCGGTGACTCGCGTGTGTTCCTGACTGCGCGTACGGCGATCGCGGGGATGACGTCGTTTCTGCTGTGCATGGTCTTCGGCCCGCTGGCGATTCGTTGGCTGCAACGGCGGTTTCCCGAGCGGATCGGCAGCGATTCGGAACAGCTCAACCAACTGCACGCGGCCAAACACAACACGCCGACGATGGGCGGATTGTTCGTCATGGGAGCGGTCACGCTCACCACGCTGATGTGGGGCGATCTGTCGAACGTCTATGTCATTCTGGGTCTCGTGACGACGATCGGCTTCGCGACGCTGGGTGCGGTCGATGATTGGATCAAGCTCAGCACCTCACGCAACGGCTTGAAAGCCGGCACCAAGATGGCCGCGCAGATTGTGCTGTCGATTGGCATCGTCACCACGTTGCACTTCCAGCAATGGGGCCAGCCGCATCAATGGGAAGTCATCTGGCCCATCGGCAATGCGGCTCTGTGTCTCGGAATGTTCTGGGTGCTGTGGGCGATTCTGGTGATGGTCGGCAGTTCCAATGGCGTGAATCTGACGGACGGCTTAGATGGACTCGCCAGCGGCTGCACGATCTTCGCCGGCTCGGCGTTTGTCGTGCTGGTCTACCTCGCGGGACATAAAACGTTTTCCGAGTACCTCAGCATTCCGCATGTCGTCGGTGCGGGAGAACTGGCCGTCGTGATCGGTGCGCTGGTCGGCGCGATGCTCGGCTTTCTGTGGTTCAACTGCCATCCGGCCCAAGTCTTTATGGGAGACACTGGCTCGCTGCCGGTCGGAGCGTTGCTCGGCCTGGCCGCGCTGGTCACGAAGCAAGAGTTCTTGCTGGCCATCGTCGGCGGCGTGTTCGTCGTCGAGACGCTGAGCGTCATCGCGCAAGTGCTGCACTTCAAGCGAACCAGAGAGAAACTGTTGCTGTGCAGTCCGTTGCACAATCACTTCCTGTTCGCCGGCCATCACGAGATGAAAATCGTGGTCCGCTTCTGGATCATCTCGGCCCTGCTGGCGCTGCTCGCCGTGGCGAGTTTGAAGATCCGGTGAGCCGGAACGCGCTAGCGTCCGGTTCTGCGCCGTGAGAACCGGGGCTAGCGCCCTGCGGCTGATCTCGGTCGCCGTTTGGCGGACAGTCGTTTGCGCCACCGTTACACTTCCACCTCATCAAACTCTCTCCTGCCAATTGAGGAGCTGTGCTCATGCGATTCACTGGAATTCTCTTGTTGTTGTCATGCTTTCTCGCCGTTCAGACCGCTCGGGCGGACGACGCGATTCTCTACAACCGAGACATTCGGCCGATCCTGACCGACATGTGCTTCCCCTGTCACGGGCCGGACAGTGCGGCTCGGAAAGGGGACTATCGGCTCGATCGCCGCGACGACGCGATCGGCAAGAAGGTCATCGTGCCGGGCAAGCCGGACGAAAGCGAAATGATGCGGCGCATCCTTTCCGCCGACGCGGACGAGGTGATGCCGCCGCCAGCCATCAAGAAAACGCTGACCGCGAAGCAGAAGGATCTGTTGAAAAAATGGATCGCCAGCGGAGCCGAGTATCAACCGCATTGGTCATTCATCGCGCCGGTTCGGCCTGCATTGCCGAAGGTCAAAAACGAAGCTTGGGCGAAGAATCCGATTGACCGATTTGTGCTCGCGAAGCTGGAGGCCACTGGACTGACTCCTGCGGACGAAGCGGATCGCCGCACGCTGGCTCGGCGAGTCAGTCTCGACATCACCGGCCTGCCGCCGGCCGTTGATGCGGTCGATGAGTTCGTGGCCGACAAATCCGACAACGCCTACGAGAAACTGATCGACAAGCTGATGACCTCGAAGCAGTGGGGCGAGCATCGCGGACGGTACTGGCTCGACGCGGCTCGTTATGCGGACACGCACGGCATCCACTTCGACAACTATCGCGAGATTTGGGTCTATCGCGACTGGGTCATCAACGCCTTCAACCGCAACATGCCGTTCGATCAATTCACGGTCGAGCAACTCGCCGGCGATCTGCTGCCGAACAAGACGCTCGATCAAGAAGTCGCATCGGGCTTCAACCGCTGCAACATCACCACCAACGAAGGTGGCTCGATCGCCGAGGAAGTGCTCGTCTCGTACACGCGCGATCGGACGGAGACGGTCTCGCAAGTGTGGTTGGGACTGACAGCGGGCTGCGCGGTCTGCCATGACCACAAGTTCGATCCAATCTCGCAACGCGAGTTCTATTCACTGGCGGCGTTCTTCAATAACACGACGCAAGGGGCGATGGACGGCAACATCCCGAACACGCCGCCAATCATCACCGTCCCCAAGCCGGAAGACCGCGAGAAATGGGATGCGGTCTCCGCGTCACTCAAAGAGATGCGCGGCAAATTGGAGGCTCGTAAGAAGGACGCTCGCGGCGAATACGACAAGTGGCTGGCCGACGCGAAGGTCGAGCAACTTGCCGCGCTCGTGCCGACCGAGGGTTTGAAATTGCACGTGCCGCTCAACGAAGGGAAAGGCGATTCGCTGAAGCTCATCGTCGACGGCCAAGAGCGGACGGCCGAAATCAAATCCGGATTCGATTGGGTCGCGAACGGCAAGGTCGGAGCGAAGGCGTTCGCGATCAAGATCGGCGATCACCCGCTGGAAGTTCCCGAAGCCGGCGACTTCGAAAAGGAGCAAGGTTTCACCGCATCCGCATGGGTCAAAGTCACCAAGCGGAATCAAACCGGAGCCATCCTCGCGCGCATGGACATCGGCGGCAGCGGGTATCGTGGCTGGGATCTGTGGTTGCAGGCGGATAAGCCGGGCATGCACATCATCAATGCGTGGCAGACCGACGCTCTGAAAGTCGTCGGCAAGACGCCGCTGCCACCGAATCAATGGAATCACGTCTGCGTGACCTACGATGGCTCCGGCAAAGCGGCCGGCGTGCGCGTGTTCGTCAACGGCGCGCAGCAGCCCGTCGATGTCGAAGCCGATCAGCTCAAATCAACGATCAAGACGAACGTGCCGCTGACCATCGGCCAACGCAGCAAAAGCGAACGACTGCAAAACGTCGTCCTGCAAGATGCTCGCGTTTACGGCCGAGCGTTGGCGAACAGCGAGATCGAACAACTGACCCACACACCGCAAGCGGTCGAACTGCTCGCGAAGCCGGCCGACAAACGGACGCCGCAAGAGGTCAACGAACTCTTCGACTGGTGGCTGGTCACACTCGACGCTCCGTTCCGCGAACTCAATGGCCAGATCGCCGCCGCTCAGCAAGACGAAGTCGCCATCAAATCGCGCGGCTCGATCGCCTATGTCATGAACGAGAAGTCGGAAGAGGCGATGGCCTACATCCTCTTCCGTGGCGAATACGACAAACGCAAAGACCCCGTGAAGCCGAGCACTCCCGCTGCGCTCCCCGCGTTTCCGGCCGAGACTCCCGTGAATCGCATCGGCTTCGCGAAATGGCTGCTGCAACCGGAACACCCGCTGACCGCGCGCGTCAACGTGAATCGCTTCTGGCAAGAAGTCTTCGGCACCGGCCTCGTGAAGACCTCCGGAGACTTCGGTATCACCGGCGAGTTGCCGTCGCATCCGGAGTTGCTCGACTGGCTCGCCGTCGACTTCCGCGAGTCCGGCTGGGACATCAAGAGGTTCTTCAAGCTGGTGCTGATGTCGAACACATACCGCCAATCGGCCGTCGTCACGCGAGAAAAGTTGGAGAAAGACCCGCAGAACCGATTGCTCTCACGCGGCCCGCGCTTCCGCATGGATGCCGAGATGATCCGCGACTACTCACTGGCCACCAGCGGCCTGCTGGTCCCGAAGCTCGGCGGGCCAAGCGTCAAGCCGTATCAACCCGACGGTGTGTGGGAAGCGGTCGCGATGATTGGCAGCAACACGCGCGACTACAAACGAGACACCGGCGAGAACCTCTATCGCCGCAGCCTCTACACGTTCATCAAACGCGCGGCCCCGCCTGCCTCGATGGAAATCTTCAACGCGACCGCTCGCGAAACCTGCATCGTCCGCCGCGACCGCACCAACACGCCGCTGCAAGCGCTCGTCACGCTCAACGACGTGCAGCACATCGAAGCCGCGCGGCATCTCGCGCAATCGGTGTTGCTCAGCCGCGAGTCCGAACAATCGGCTCGACTCGATCTGCTGGCGAAACGGTTGCTCGCTCGCCCGTTCCGAACAGAAGAGCAAGCGGTCGTGAAGGCATCGCTGACAGAATTACTGGCTCACTACCAAGCACATGCCGACGACGCGAAGCAATTGATCTCGTTCGGTGAATCCAAACCGGATGCGTCGCTTGATCCCGCGATCCTCGCCGCCTGGACGATGCTGGCCAACGAACTGCTGAACCTCGACGAAGTGCTGACGAAATAAATGTTGAATAGCACGACGCGTAAGCGAGTGGTTGTACGGCAAGCACCACTCGCTCGCGCGTCGTGCTAAATGATCTCTTCGATGACCCGCCCTTCGAGAAACGTCAATCGTTCATCGCGGCCGAGATGCGGATAAGTCAGTTGATGCTGATCGAGTCCGAGTTGATGCAGGATCGTCGTGTGGATGTCCCGGAAGTGATATGGCTTCTCGATCGCTTTGAGTCCGATCGCATCCGTCGCCCCGACCACTTGCCCGCCACGAATGCCGCCGCCGGCCATCCACATCGAGAAGCCGAGGTTGTGATGATCGCGGCCTCCGGTCGCCGATTGCGCATCCGGCGAGCGTCCGAACTCGCCGCCCCACAGCACCAGCGTGCTGTCGAGCAAGCCACGTCGCTTGAGATCTTTCAACAGCGCGGCCACGGGTTGGTCGGTTTCGGCCGCTTTGCGGAGGTGATTCTCTTCGATATCACCGTGAGCATCCCACTGCATGTTGCCGGGACCGCCGCCGGAGACGACGCACACAAATCGGACTCCGTTCTCAACCAGCTTCCG
>CAMDEA010000068.1 GCA_945893045.1 Planctomyces sp. SH-PL62 | reverse complement strand
AGCCGGTTGGCCTTGCCCGTCTTGTGAGTCGTCTTCTTCGCCGCCGGCTCTTCGGCGAACGCGGTGCGAATCGGCGACCTGCTGGGAATCTCGTCGTCGAGGTCATTCCCGAGCTTATCCGCCTCACTGCCGCCAGCCTGTCGGATCAGTTCATCGACCTGAGCGAGTTCTTGATCGAGTTCCGAGTCACGAGCGCCGCTCGCACGGCGAGACGGCTTGCGAGTCGATGAGGATTCAGACGCGACCGAGCCGCTCTTCGGCTTCTGCGGTTTGACGACTACGGCCCCTTGATCAGCGTCGATGCAACCGGCGGCGGACAGTACCAGCAGGCAGCCGGCGAACACGGTTGCCGCCGAAATCCGAAATCCGAAATCCGAAATCCGAAGTGCTCGGTCTCGTGTGCGTGATGATCGGTGACGACGGTTAGAGTCGCTCATAGTCGATCCCCCGTTCCTTCGGGTCTTGCGGTCGGCATTCGGATTTCGAGTTTCGGATTTCGAGTTTTTCCTCAGCCTTGATGTACCTCAAACCGGTCATTTGGGAACAGGCGTCTTTTCCAGGATTTGCCTGATGACGGACTTCACGCGATCGCGTTGTCCCTCGCGGATCAGGCCCTTGCTGATGGCTCGATGAGCCAAAACCGGGACGGCCAGACGCTTGATATCGTCAGGGACAACGAACGCTCGCTGCTCCAGGAGGGCGTAGCATTGAGCGGCTCGGTACAGCGTCAACGCCCCGCGCGTGCTGATGCCCAGCGACAGTTCCGGGTGCGTCCGCGTCGCATGGACGATCCGCAGCAGGTACTCGTTGATCGAATCATCGACGCGCACGTCGCGGACTGCTTGCTGCAACTCCGCGAGTTGTTCGAGCGTCATGACCGGCTGCAACGCATCGACCGGCTCGCCGCCGCGGTGGCTGGTGAGGATTTCCTTTTCGACGGCGAGATCCGGGTAGCCGATGTCGATGCAGAGCATGAACCGATCGAGCTGGTTTTCCGGCAGCGCGAACGTCCCCTCGAACTCGAACGGGTTCTGCGTCGCCAGCACGAAGAACGGCCGTTTGAGCGCGTAGGTTTGCCCTTCGATCGAGACTTGCAGTTCATTCATCGCTTCCAGCAACGCCGACTGCGTGCGCGGCGTCGTGCGGTTGATCTCGTCGATCAGCAAGATGTGCGAAAAGATCGGCCCGTGCCGGAACTCAAACTCACCGCGATTCGGCAGGTACACGCTGCTCCCGAGAATATCGCTGGGCAACATGTCGGGTGTGCATTGCAGCCGCTTGAATCCGCAATTGAGACTCTTGGCCAACGCCTTGGCGAGCGACGTCTTGCCGACTCCTGGAGCATCCTCAATCAGAATGTGCCCTTCCGCCAAGAGGGCGACAATGGCGAGATGCACCGGCTCCGGCTTGCCCAGCAGCGCCTTGGCGACGTTCGCTTCGAGGGCTTTGATCCACGCGAAATGTTGTTGCGACACAGGGACTCCCGACAGGTTGAGGAATAAGCGGTGCGGGAGGAAAGATAGAGGATGTGCTCGTCGGCTTCATCTCTGTTGGTCAGACCTCATCTAGTCGTCGAGCCACGCCGCTCCCAAATGGCGAGCCCACTCAACAAGATTCCCACAACGGTCGCCGTCACGATTCCCGTGATCAACTTGTGTGATGAGACAATGACCGCCGAGAGGATGCCGCTTAACAGCGTCAGATTCAGCCACGTCACGATCCCCAATCCGCCGGGCAGGAAGCGTCGAGCGGCTCCCGCCTTGCCTCGGAATTCGTTGAGCGTCACGGCGAGCACGACCAGCACTCCGACGATCAATCCTTGAAACTCATCGGGCTGAGTCTTCACGGTCTTGGCGACCGAGTCGATCACGACCCGCAGAAACAACGCGCCCAGTGCGATGCCCGGAATCGTGCCGATGCCGCCAGCGAGGCTGCATCCGCCGACCACGCTGGCCGCGATCGCGTTGAGTTCATAGCCGATCCCCGCCGAGGCCGGATTCGCCACACCGACGAAGCTTGTGAAAAGCACTCCCATCAGCGCGGCCGTCATCGAGCTGTAACAGTACGCCAGCCACTTCAAGCGTTCGGTGCGGATGCCGCTCAGCCGAGCGGCCGCTTCATTGCCCCCCATCGCGTAGAGATGCCGGCCCGTCACGGTCTTGCTCAGAACCAGCCACGTCGTACCGGCCACGATCAAGAAGATCACCAGCGGCGCTTCCCACGAAGTTCCCATTCCGCGGAAGAATTTGTCCGAAATGTAAATCTGAGTGTTCCGCGTGCCGGTCACTGTCTGAGTGACGTCCTGCATCACCACGCGCGAGAGACTTCGCAATCCGACCAGCGAGGCCAGCGTCGCCACAAATGGTGGCAAACGCACGACCGTGATCAGCCAGGCATGTAGGCTGCCGACCATGAAGGCTGCTCCCATCGTCCCCGCGAAGGACGCCGCCAAAATCCAGCGCGGCAGGTCGGTCATGATCGGAGTCCCGCGCGCATCGACCGGTGCCAACGCATACGCCACCGAGGCGAACACCGTTCCGCTAAACGCGATCATCGAGCCGGCCGACAGATCAATCCCGCCAGAGATAATGACCACGGCGGCTCCCAGAGCCAGAATCCCCAACTGCGCGCTGTACAGCAAAATGGACTGCGCGTTGTCGCTCGGAGCACGAAAATAGGTGTGCTTGGGGTCGATCCAAGTGGCCAGCAAGATGACCACCACGATCGCGACAATCAACGAGAACTCGGTGCGGTGCTGCCGCAGGTATCGAACAAGAGGCGGGGCCTCGGTGTGTTCTGCCATGTTTCCAACCAGCTCTACGATCCGGTGAGCTTGTACTTCTCAAGCCACAGCTTGAATTCGTCGAGCTTGAGGAACTCCGTCTTCGAACCAAACTGGTCACGCTTCAGCGGCGAGCCTTCGTTGGGAACGATGACCTTCAGCCCCGTGTCCAGGATGTCGCCATCCTTCGCATCGCGATTGGGGAGCATCTCCTTCACCGTCGCTTCGTCGTTCTTGACCATTGCCCGCAAGAGACGGACTCCCTGATAGCCCATCTGATACGGGTTCTGCACGACCATCGCATCGAGCATCCCTTCGCCCATCCCCAGGATCGCCGGAGGATCGGCGTCAAAGCCAATGAGCTTCAGTTTCTCGCGCGCATTCGCCTGCTTGACGATGTCGATGATCGCTGGCGTGTTGTACGACCAGATGCCAGCCAGCAACGCCATGTCGTCGTGACGGCTCAGTGCGTCTTTCACATTCGTGCGAGCGACCGCTTCGTCGCCGCCGTCACCCAGGTTCTCCGCTTGGACGAACTTGTCGCCGGCCCCTTGAGCGAGGCCACTGATCCGTTCCTGAGCATTCGCCGCGTTCTTCAGTCCGACGAAGGTCGCGTACTTCCCACCATTCGGCAGCAAGCCCTTCGCAGCGACGCCGAGTTCTCGGCCACCGACAATGTTATCCGTTCCGAGATAGGCGAAGCGGCTGTCGCGAGCGGTTTCGCGATTCACGTCGGAATCGATCGTGATCACTTTGATCCCGGCCTTCTGCAGCTTCCGCAGTTCTTCGGGGATCGCTTCGTTCAGAGCATCCGTCACCGAGATCGCCACTGCGACCACGTCGGTCGCGCTGGCGTACTGCCGCAGCTTCTCGATCTGACCTTCCGCCTTGAAGTCGTTGCGATCGACCACGACTTGGAAGCCGTCGGCTGCGCAATTCAGTTCCTTCTCCGCGTCCTTCGCGCCCGCCGCCGCCGCATCCCAGAACGGAGCATTGCCGTTCGTGAGCACAATGATCCGCTTCAGGTCGAGACTCGGAGACGCCTCACCCAGTTGCGGCTTCGGAGCACCGCTTCCCGATGGAGCCGACGAATCGCCTCCGCAGCCAATCAATGCTCCCAACAGAATCAGACCGACAGACAACCGCATGACGGCGAGATGATTGAAACTCATGGCCGAACTCCTGAGTCGAGAAACGGGAAAGGGTCGCACGATATCGGGCGGCGATTGCGAATTCAAAGTCGCCCATTTGACCACAAACAGCCCAAAGTAGACCGGTCACTCCGTGACCGGAAACATTCGAGTCACGGAGTGACTCGTCTACTTTGAAAACGCCGCTGTCAGCATTCGGCGATAATCGGCTTCCGAGTGCGCAAAGAGTTGCTCGAAGTGATCCTCATCGACGACCCCGCGTTGGAAGCGGCGTTTCTCAAAGATCGGCATCGTCAGGCCGGTGATCGCCTCGACGCCGCGGCGGACAATCTCTCCCTTGAGCGCATACAGCCGCGAATGATCCCAGTCGGTCAGTTCGATGAATGGGATCCCTTCGGCGACATCAATGACATTCGGCAGCGCGTAGGGGCTGAAGCCGACGAAGCCGCACGCGCGAGCCGGAGCCGCCGTGCGGATGTGGCCTCGGCTTTGTCCGCCGGAGTACGTCAGCGAGTGCTTGATCGCTTCCACGCCCCAGCCTTCCTGATACAGCATGGTGTTGTTGAGGACGCTGCGAATCGTCAGTTCGGGATTGTCTTCGATCGGATAGTCCTTGAGGTTTTCGTCGCCGCCGTCTCCGTCGGTGAGATACTTCCAATCGGGATATCGCTGCCGAATGGTTTTGCAGAGCGCGAGAGCCATCGTCGCCGATTGCACGTCGAGCGGCTTGTAATCTTCGATGACACGGATCGTCTCGGCAACGTTGAGTTCGTCGCTGGGCACGTCGATGACCTCCAGGAACAGGCCGAGATCGAGATCATCCAGGAAGCGAGTGGCCTGAGCGACGTCGGAATTCGTAGACCGGACGCCTACGTCCGGTCGGTCAGCAGCGATTGTTCGGACGTAGGCGTCCGAACTACTGACTTGCAACGTGAATGCCTTCAACCGCGCCGGTGATTCACCACGTCGCAGCAGCAGATGATGCAGCACAAGAAACAACGCTCCGCTGTCGATGCCGCCAGAGAACAGCACGCCAATCGGTTCGCGGCGGTCGATCTGGTTCAGCCACTTGTCGCATTCAGCGGCCAGCGTGCCGATATACGCCGCGCCGATCTCATCGAGGTTGGTCAAGAGCCGATTCCGTTGTGGGGCAAAGAAACGCGTCAGCGTCGGACTCGGATCGGGGCAGCCGAGTAACGCGATCTCGGTCAGATGATGTGCCGGAACCATGCGGGTGTACGACGGATGAAACTGATCGCCGTAGCCTTCCGCTCGCAGCCACTCAGCGATCTCGTCGATGCGTTCGGCGATGATGAGGCATGGCCCCTCGGACCGTTTTGCCAGAAAGTACCGCATCGGCCGGCCAATGGACCGCGCCATGCGGACAAGGTTGCCGCGCTTCGCCCATAACGCGAATTGCCCGTCGATTTCGCGGATGCGAGACGGATCTCCCGACTCAACCCGTTCGGTCGCATCGGCGACCGACAGATTCAGCAGCACGTTGCCGGCGGGGTTCAACAGATCGACAACTCGTTCGACGTAAGCGTGGTGCATGGTGGCCTCGGCGTGATGACGAAAATCGGCGGCATTCTGTTGGCCTGTTTCAAGGATTACAACACGCCTCGAACTCGCACGGTCACGCGCGAAACAGGCGAGCGGGGCGGCGTCAGCCCCCCGGTGGATGGGAAGGTAGCAGGCACATTCCATGTGCCGTCAGCTAGAGAAGGGCCGACGGCACATGGAATGTGCCTGCTACATTGACGCCGCCCCGCTCGCCAGAGTGTTTCACGAACGGCCGCACGCCCCAGGAGGATTAGTCTCATGGCTGAAGAACGCAAAGCTCGTCCGTGGCATTGGGTGGTAGTCGGCTTGATCGTGGCTGGCGTGGCCACGATCGTCGTCTTGCGAGGCCGGCCGATTGGCAACGAAAAAATTGGCAACGGTCACGTCGATCCCGTGCATGTCTTGGAACTGAAGAATGACGCGATCGCGTTGATGGAGAACGGGCAGTTCGATTTGTCGGCCGAGAAGCTGACAGAGTTGGAGTCGCTGGTCCCCAACGAACCGCTGGTGCGACGGAACCGAGCGATCGCGGCCGTGCTGGCGGTCTCGCCAGAAGGAATCGACAAGACGCGCGAGCAGGCCGCCTATGAGCGAGGACTGGTCCGAGCGACCGACGCTGTCGAGAAACTGCTGGCGGCGGAACCGGAGTTGCCGATCGCGCATCTGCTCGCCGCGCGACTGGCCGAGAATCATGGTGAGTTCCGCTCGGCCGTGAAGCACTTGGAGAAAGCCGCGACCTTTTCCAACGGAGCAGCGGCCTTTGAAGCGGAGGTGTATTTGGCGTCGCAGAGGGGGCAAGACCCGGACCTGGAGACACGCGGCCTCGCGGCTCTCCAGCGAGCGGCGAAAGCCAACTCCGACAACTTGTGGGTGCTCAGTGAGTTGGCGATCGGTCAGGTGACTCGCCGCCAAGACGAAGCAAAACTCAACCTGACTCGCTTGCGCGAAACCAGCCAGCCGTTTGTCGGATTCGTCCAGCAGCATTACCGCGTCAACATCACGGACTTGATCGACAAAGCCGTGGTCGCCGTTGAGCAAAAGAATTGGGACATGGCGATCCGTAACGTGCGACTTGTCTCGAACGTGCTGCGGCCTGAGATTGCCACGAAGCTCGACATGAAGAGAGTCGTGAAGCATCCCTTGGAGTATGTGCTGTTTGACTTCTCGCCGGAGTGGCAAAAGCAATACGGCAACGCGGCCAAGTCCTCAGAGACCGTTACGGCCGCGCCGATCGAAGTCACGTTCAAAGAAGCCGACGCTGCCGATCAACTGCCGCCGCTGGCCGGCATTCGAGACGTGAAGATTGCCGACTTCGATCTCGATGGCCGCTGGGACGTGATCGTGCTGCTCAACGGTCAGGTCATCGTGTTCGGCCAGTCGGACGATCCGCAGGCGCGTTGGGTGACGTTGTGCGAAGCGGTCGTTCCCAGCGGCCTGACGAAACTCATCGCCGCCGATTTGGACCGCGATACGGAAGAGACTCCGGACGACCACCGCTTCATCGGGCAACGGACAGCGCCTCCCGACGAAAAAGAGCAAATCATCGGTGCCGCCGCGATGGCCGAAGACGCCGACATCGACTTGCTGGTCTACGGCGACGAAGGGGCAATCTTTCTGCGGAACGATTACGACTCATCGAACAAGACCCGTTCGCTCAAGACACTGTCGCAAGAGCCGTCGTTCGAGGCGTTGCGCGGCGTGCTCGCGATCGCTCCGGCCGACATCGACCACGATGGCGATCTCGACTTGATCGTCTCGACGTCGACTGGCATGTCGATCTGGCAGAATAATGACAGCCGCGAACACACCAAGTTCGTCGATATCTCGTCCCGATCCGCACTGCCGCCGAGCGACCTGAAACCAACCGTGTTGCTGCCCGTCGATTGGAACTTTGATGTGCAAACCGACGTGCTCGTGACCGGGCCGGAGGTCTCGAAGCCAGGTTGGCTGGAGAACATTTCGCACGGTCGGCTGCGGTGGCGAGAACTGTCCGACAAATCCGGTGTCGTCCAAGCGCACACGCTGCGGTTAGGAGACTTGCAAACATCGCCGCTGGAATGGTCGTTCGTCGTCGGCAGAACCGACGCCATTTTTCCCGTTGGCCACGCCACAGAAGCGACCTTGGGAGGACGATACGAAGCCGACGCCGCTCATGATCTGAAAGGATTCGAACTCGCGGATTTCGATAATGACGGCGAACGAGACGTGCTCTCTTGGAATCTTTCAGGCGTTTGGGTTCGTTGCCATCTCCGAAGCTCGGCGGCAACGAATGGATCGGACAGATTGTTGCCGACACGACAACAAACGATTTCCTCGTGTCATTTGGGAGACTTCGATTCCGATGGCGACGAAGATGTGCTCATCGTCACCGATCAGCGAGCCGTTTGGATTCGCACCGACGGCGGCAACAAAAACGGTTGGATCGACCTGTCGATTCGCGCGGACAAGGATCGCAAGCCGCAACGCGACGCCGAGCGGACCAACATTCATGGCGTTGGCAGTTGGCTCGAACTGCGCGGGGCCGGCTTGCCGGACGTGCCGGGACGCAGGCAGCACGTCCGCATTGTCGAAGGGCAATCGACGCACTTCGGACTTGGCTCGGCGAAACAAGTTGATGCCGCGCGGATCATCTGGACGAATGGCATTCCGCAAAACGTGCTCCACCCGCGTGCCGGTGAGGCGATTGCCGCTCAACAGAAGCTCGCAGGTTCGTGCCCGTACCTTTACACGTGGGACGGCGAGCAATGGGCGTTCTACACCGATTGCTTGTGGGCTGCACCGATTGGGTTGCAACTTGCCGAAGGTGTCTTGGCTCCGGCCCGCGAGTGGGAATACCTCAAGATCGACGGCGATCGCATGCGCGAAACCAACGGCGAATACCGCGTCATGCTGACCGAAGAACTTTGGGAAGCGGCGTACTTCGACCAAGTCCGCTTGCTGGCAGTCGATCATCCGGCCGATGTCGAATTCTTCAGCAACGAGAAAGTCGGCCCGCCGAGCATCTCGGAATTCAAACTGCATCCAGTTCGGAAGCGTCACACACCAGTCGCCGCTCATGACCATCGCGGCCGCGACGTGCTGCCCAAGATCGCGAAACGCGACGATCAATACTTGCGTGCGTTTGACAAGATCATTCAACAGGGACTGGTCGAGGAACACTTCATCGAACTCGATCTCGGCGATTTGAGTGACGCCAAGAATCTCACGCTCTTTCTCACCGGCTGGATCTTTCCGACCAACACGTCGATCAACGTCTCGCTGTCTCAGAACCCGGATCGCGATGGTCCGAAGCCGCCGTCGATTTGGGTGCCGGTTGAGGGAGAGAAGGAGACCGAGAGAGGGGGAGAGGGGGAGACGAAGTGGCGTGAGGCGATTTCTTACATCGGGTTCCCCGGAGGCAAGACGAAGACGATGGCCGTCGATCTGTCGCAGCTTCTGGCTGATGGCCGTGGGCCGATAGCTGATGGCCGTCAATCCCAACCCTTCCGCCTGCGCATCGTCACCAGCATGGAACTCTACTGGGACGAAATGTTCTTCACCGTCGATGAGGCTCCACTCGAACACACGCTGACGCCGTTGCCGCTGTACTCCGCGGACTTGCAGTTCCGCGGCTTCTCCGAGCGGCAACCGCATCCGGAGTTTGGACCGGAACGCTACGACGCATCGCGAATCACGACCGAAGCGCCGTGGCCGCCGATGGGGGGCAAGTTCACGCGCTTCGGTGACGTGACCGAGTTGCTCAAGGACTCCGACGATCGGCTCGCGATTCTCGGCGCGGGCGACGCTGTGACGATTCGATTCCGAGCCGATCAAGCGCCAAAACTCCCGCCCGGTTGGAAGCGTGACTTCATCATCCACAACGTCGGCTACGACAAAGACGCGGACCTCAACACGGTCTACGGCCAATACGTCGAACCGCTGCCGTTCCGAGCCATGCGCGGCTATCCCGATCCCACCGGGGCCGAGTTCCCCGACTTGCCAATTCACCGCGAGGATCAGCGGCGTTTCCAAACTCGCGAGCAATTTCGCAGAGCGTTCTGGCTTGGCAGATGATCGTTAGGACTCACTCAAGAACTCCGTAGGGTGGGACAAGCTCGCTTCGAGCGCCGGCCCACCGATCTCGGTTTGATGCCGGATTTGTTCATCTGTTGGTGGGCCGGCGCAGCGAAACGCCGCTGGTCCCACCCTACAAAACTATTCTCAGATCAGAAAAATCTGTTAGCTGGGCTGCGCCGGCTTGAGTTTCGTCTCGACTTCCTGAATCTCGTCCCGCAGTTTCGCCGCGCGTTCGTAGGCTTCGTCCGTGACCGCCGCTTGCAGTTCTTTGCGCAGCTTAATGAGCCGAAACTGTTCCTGGCTCGACTCGCTGGTCTGATGCGGAGCCTTGCCGCAATGCTGCGTGTCGTCGTGGATGTTCTTGAGCAGCTCGTTCAATTCGGTCTCAAAGACCTTGTAGTCGTGCGGGCAGCCCAGCCGCCCTTGGGTCCGAAACTGGCGAAACGTGATGCCGCAGTGCGGGCAGGCCAGATCATCGGCGGCATCGAGCGACTCATCGCCGGAACTCAGCGTCAGGCCGTCTTCGTCCGTCTCCTGGCCGGAGCTTAAATACTTCTGAGCACACGTTTCGCACAGATGAAGCTGCTGCACCTCACCTTTCCGAATCTCGGTGATGTGCAGAGTCGCAGGCTTGGAACACCGACGGCACTTCTTCATCATGTCACCCGTAAGAGAAAGCCGCTGAAACTCCGTTGAACGCGGCAGTTGGATTCTAGTCGTCGCCTGTGCTTGGTCAAACGTGGTCGGTGATGTGGGAGGATTGCAAATTGAAAATTGCAAATTGCAAATTGCAAATTGAAGAGCAAGACGTGCTGCCATCTGACATGGTCTCGTCTCCCAATTTGCAATTTGCAATTTGCAAGTTGCAATTGGCAATCCCCAACTTCCTCAAGACGCGGCAACCTTGAGGACACCTCATGCCCAATCATCTCCCCAACTTCGACACCTTCTGCCGCATGGCTCAGCAAGGGGATCTCGTGCCGGTCTATCGGCAGTTGGTCGCCGACACGCTGACGCCGGTCAGCGCCTTCTGCAAATTGCAATCGGGCTCATGCGCGTTCCTGTTTGAGAGCGTCGTCGGCGGCGAGAAGATCGGACGCTACAGCTTCGTCGGCACCGATCCGTTCCTGCGTCTGGAAGCGTTCGGCCACGAAGTCTCACTCACCGAATGCGGCGAAGAGGGGCGGCCAGAGCGAGAGACTCGACGCCAAGTCGATGATCCTCTCAAGGAACTCGAATCGCTGATCGCCGGCTATCGAGCGGCACCGCATCCCAAGCTCCCCCGATTCTGCGGCGGAGCGGTCGGGTATGCCGGCTACGACATCGTCCGCTACGCCGAACATCTGCCGAACGCACCGCATGACGACCGCAAGCTACCGGACATGTCGTTCGCGTTTTACGACCGCATGGTGATCTTCGATCACGTTCAGAAGACGATTCTGGTCGTCGGCCATGCCCGCACGAAGGGCCGCGATCTACGGCAGGCGTATGACGAAGCGTGCGGCCGCGTCGATGAAACGTGCCAGCAACTGCAAACCGGCAAGGCTGATCTGACACTCAACGATATCGACCTCACGGGCGAGCCGCAGTTGGTCTATCAATCCAACTTCACGCAGCCTGAGTTTGAGGCAGCCGTCGAGAAGTGCAAGGAATTCATCGTCGCCGGAGACATCTTTCAGGTGGTCATCAGCCAGCGCCTGCAACTGGAAACGAAGGCCACGCCGCTCGACATCTACCGCGCCTTGCGAATCGTGAACCCCAGCCCGTTCATGCTCCTGTTGAAGACGCCGCACACGACGTTGGTCGGCAGCTCGCCAGAGATCATGGTCCGCGTCGAGGATGGCGAGGTCACGATCCGCCCGCTCGCCGGCACGCGCAAACGCGGAGCCACCGACGAAGAAGACAAACGCCTCGAACAAGAACTCCTGGCCGATCCGAAAGAGCGAGCCGAGCACGTCATGCTGGTCGATCTCGCCCGCAACGACGTTGGCCGAGTCGCTCAGTACGGCACCGTCAAACTCAGCGACGTGATGACCGTCGAACGTTACAGCCACGTCATGCACATCACCTCCAACGTGCAAGGCCAACTCGTCCCCGGCCTGACCGCGCTCGACGCCCTGCGAGCCGGCCTGCCCGTCGGCACGGTCAGCGGCGCTCCGAAAGTCCGCGCGATGCAGATCATCGACGAACTCGAACCCACCCGCCGCGGCCCCTACGCCGGAGCCGTCGGCTACATCGACTTCACCGGCAACATGGATACCTGCATCGCCCTGCGAACGCTCGTCCTGCAAGGCTCCACCGCTTACATCCAAGCCGGAGCCGGCATCGTCGCCGACAGCGTCCCGGAGAGCGAATTCCACGAAACGCTCAACAAGGCAAAAGGTTTGCTCAAGGCCATCGACATCGCCGAACGGCAGTTGTGAAGACCGCCTACGAAAACGCTTTTCGCAACAGATCGAGGCTCTTCGGAATCGCCGTCGCCGGAGCTTCCTTGCCTTCCATCTCCAGTGAGATGTAGCCGCGATAGTTGGCTTTGCGGAGGAGGCCGGCGACGCGGGTGTAGTCGATGTCGAGCGAGTACCACTCGCCGCCGCCGAAGTAAGTCTTGGCTTGCACGAGCACCGCGTGCGGCGCGAGAGCTTCCATCTGCGGGTACATGTCTTCGAGAAAGTTGCCGGTATCGAGCGTCGCGCGCAGCCACGGCGACTTGATCGCGCTCAAGACTCGCAACACACCCGTCGCTTCGCGGCCCAGGCCCCAATGGTTTTCGAGGCCCATTACCACGCCGCACGCTTCGGCTTTCGGCAGCAGTTTTTCAAAGCTGTCGATCACCCAAGCAAAGCCTTGGTCATCGGTGTGGCCGGGCAGGCGCGGCTCGATCCCTTTGTTGGCCATCAGTTCGTCGAAGTTCTTGCTCGTCCCCCAGCGGCCGGTGTTGACGCGGATCGTCGGGATGCCGAGTTCATAAGCCATCTCCAGACAGCGTTCGGTGTGCTCGATGTTTTTCTGTCGTTTGTCAGCATCGGGCGTGACGAAGCCTTGATGCGTCGAGAAGCCCATCAAATCCAGGCCCAGCGAAAACGCTCGCTGCTTGAACCGCCGCAACAGCGGCTTGTCTACCGAGCTGGCCTTGGCTGCCTCTTCCATGTGGACGTGCAGAATCTCGACTCCGTCAAAACCCATGTCGGCGGCTTGTTCGAGGCAGGTTTCGATTGCCACCGGCTCACCGCGAAAGTGCCAGAAGGAATACGTCGACACTCCGATGCGATTGCGCACTCGCGACGAAGTCGGTTCCGCGAACGCTGCGGTCGTCAAAGCATTCAAGCCGGCCATCGCCGTCACTGTTGAAACCCATTCGCGTCGATTCAGTTTCATGCGATCAACTCCTTCACGATGCGCGCTTCAGTGACGCGCGAGTCGGTCAGCGTCTCGTCGTTGCCGTGGTGATGGTAGGTGAGCCGATCGTGATCGAGTCCGAGTTGATGCAGAATCGTCGCGTGCAGGTCGGGCACTCCGACACGGTTTTCAGCCGCGCGGTAGCCGACTTCATCGGTCGCGCCGTGGACGTGGCCTGGTTTGAAGCCGCCCCCCGCGAGGATCGCGGTGAAGGCATTGCGATTGTGATCGCGGCCGGTGCCGTTTTGAGAAACCGGCAAGCGGCCGAACTCGCCCGACCAGAGCACGATCGTGCTGTCGAGCAAACCCCGCTGTTTCAGATCGCGGATCAAGCCGGCCGACGGCAGATCGCACTTGCGGCAGATCGCTTCGTTCTCGGTCTTCGTGTTGCCGTGCGCGTCCCACGGTTGGAACTGCGGTTTGACTGGGGGGAAGACTTGCACGAACCGCACGCCGCTTTCAATCAACCGTCGCGCCATCAAGCAGCGCAGTCCGTAGCCGGCCGTTTCGGGATCGTCGAGGCCGTACAGCTTGCGCGTGTCGGCCGACTCCTTCGACAGGTCGAGCAACTCGCCGGCCACAAGCTGCATCCGCGCGGCCAGTTCGTAGTTACGGATGCGCGTCTCCAGTTCGGCGTCGAACGGGAACTGTCGCCGATGTTCTTCGTTGAGCTTCGCCAGCAAGTCGAGCTTGTCGCGCTGCACCGCCGGCGCGATCGGCGTCGCGGGTTGCAAGTTGACGACCGGCGTTCCCTGAGTCGCGACTTCCGTGCCGCGATAAGTTGCCGGCAGCCAGCCGTTCTGCCACAGCAACGTGCCACTTGTGTTGTAGCCCTCCGGATCGCGGAGCACGATGTACCCCGGCAGGCTGCGGTTCTCGGTGCCGAGTCCGTAGCTCACCCACGAACCCAGCGCCGGCCGTCCCGGAAAGATCTTGCCGGTATTGAGCATCACCAGCGCTTCCGTGTGATTGTTGTGCTCCGAATACATCGACCGCACCAGGCACAGCTCATCCGCCAACGATCCGAGGTGCGGCAGCAGCGTGGACATCTCGATTCCGCTCTCGCCGTACTTGCGGAACTTCAGCGGCGAGGCCATCAGCTTGTCGGAGTTCCCCATCTGAAACGTCTCGACCGACATCGTCTGGCCGGCCCGTTTCGTGAGTTCCGGTTTTGGGTCCAGCAGGTCCATCTGACTCGGACCACCGTTTTGCACGAGCATCACGACGGACTTTGCACGCGGATCGAAGTGTGGTTGCTGAGGTGCGAGGCCAGCGGCTCGTTCGGCTGCGGACGCTTCTTCATGCGTGAGCGCTCGCAGTGCGAGCGTACCGAAGCCCAACCCCGACGCCGCCAGCATTTGCCGACGTGTGAGCGAATTCGTAGACCGGACGCCTACGTCCGGTCGTCCGGACGTAGGCGTCCGAACTACTTCTCGACTGCTGCGATCGCTTGCGTTACGGGACATACAAAAACTCGCTCGTGTTGAGCAACGTGTGACAAACCTGGGCCAAGGCTTTGAGAACCGCTTGATCGGCCGGGAGTTTCTCTTCGGAATAATGCTGCACTTGTCGCCGGAGAAATTCCACGCTGGCCGCCTGCTCGGCATCACGCGGCAATCGGCCGAGCGTGATGCGAAAGGCCGACTCGATCTGCTTCGCGGTGTCCGAGCCTGCCGCGACGATCACGCGCGACGCGAGATGCTCGGCCTGTTCGAGCAGGAAGCGATCGTTGAGCATCGTCAGCGATTGCAACACGACGGCCGAAGACTCGCGACCCGTGCAGTTCGTCGTGAGGTTGGGCTGATCGAAGACCGTCAGGATCGTCGGGTGATAGTTGCGGCGAGCCAACAGATACAACGTGCGCCGCCACTGACTGGTCGGCGTCGGCAGTCCCTTGTCCGGGATGACGAACGTCCCATCGGGGCGCGGTTCGACGGCAATCGGAGCACCGCCGAGCGTCGCATCCAGCTTGCCGCTGACGGCCAACACCGCATCGCGCACGATCTCGGATTCGAGACGCCGCAATCGCATCCGCCACAACAGCCGGTTGTCAGGATCAAGTTGCGCCGCGGCCGTTTGGTTCGGAGCGACCGACGATGTTTGCAGATAAACCCGCGAGGTCATGATCCGCTTGACTAGCAGCTTCAATCGCCCGCCGTTGTCGAAGTATTCGGCCGCGAGCCATTCCAGAAGTTCTGGATGCGTCGGCTTCGCTCCAGTGACTCCGAGATTGTCCGTCGTCTCGACCAAACCCTTGCCGAACAGATGCTGCCACACGCGATTGACTTGCACACGCACCGCGAGATGCGCTGCCGGACTCTCGCGATCGGTGAGCCACTTCGCGAGCGCCAATCGTCGGCCGGATGTTGCCTGCGCAGTAGCCGAAGTCGTGAGACTTCGGACCGAACTCTCACGAGTTCGGCTACTCCCGACTTCGGTGCCGTTCATCAGCACGGCCAAGAATCCCGGAGCAACTTCCTCGCCAGGTGTTTCGTGATTGCCGCGCTTGAGCAATTTTGTTGGCGTCGCCGGCCCGTCGTAGGTCACTTGCCAATGCTGCCAACTCTTCTTGCGGCCGAGATGTTCCGCCGCTTGCTTCTCCCATTCCGCCGTCGCGGCCTTGTCGGCTTCACTCAGCGCGGCGGTGACCTCTTCCGGCTTCACGGCCAGCGTCGTTCCGAATTTGTCGGCCAGATATTTCTGCACCTCAGTTCGCTTGTCGGCCGGCGTCGCGAGAGCCACCTGTGTGTCGCCGCGAATCGCTTCGGGGAGTGTGGCCAGCTTGGTTGCGAGCACCTTCGCTTCGTAAGTCGCGCGCCGTTCGGCGATCTGCTTCCGCAACTCGCCCGCCAGTCGGTCGAGTTCAGCGTTGCCCCGTTCGATCTCCGTCTTCTCGGCAGCCGACACGTTGGGAAGCTGTCGCTGAGCCGGGATCAACCAGCGATCGGGATTGAAGGCCGGTTGCAGCAGCGCGAGGAATCCGTAGTAGTCGCGCTGCGTCAGCGGCTCGTACTTGTGATCGTGGCACTTCGCGCAATTGAGCGTCAGCCCCAGCACGTTGTTGGCGAGAATCTCTCCGGTGCGCTGCAACACGCCATATTGCGTCAGCGGCTTGTTTAACTCGGGAGCGAACGTGTCGTCGGAACTCGCTCGCAGGAAGCCCGTCGCGATCAGATGTTCGCGAATCTCCGACGAGTACGTCGCCGCCGTGCGCCACTCGACCAGTTCGTCCCCCGCAATCTGCTCGGTGAGAAACCGCGCAAACGGCTTGTCGGCATTCAGCGACCGCACCACGTAGTCGCGATACATCCAACGATTTTCCAGCGGATGAATGATGCTCGCGTCGTTGTCGGTGCTCATCACGTCGGCGTACCCGGCCGCGTCGAGCCAATGTCGCCCCCACCGCTCGCCAAAATGCTGCGAAGCCAGCAGCCGGTCCAACAGATCGTCATAAGCCGTCGCGCTGTCGTTCGTCACAAACGCGGTCACTTCTTCCGGCGAAGGGGGCAGGCCGATCAAGTCCAACGACACACGCCGAATCAACGCCGTCTTGTCCGACTCCGGCGAGAAGGTCAGTCCCCGCTCCTCCAGCTTCGCGAGCACAAACGCATCGACCGGCGATCGCACCAAGCCGTTGTCTTTCACGTTCGGAACCACCGATCGCACAACCTTCCGAAACGACCAATGCCGACCGCTCTCGCCAGCCGGAGGAGCGGCATCTTGTCCGCGCACCATGCCGCCCATCGCGGTGACCAAGACCGCAAACAGCAACATGAATCGGAAGGCGAGCGTGTTCATCGAATGACATCCTGACCACTGGCACGGCGAACGACCTCAAGGCCCTTTGAACACGACGCCTTCCTTCATCACGAAGGCGATGTTCTTCATCAGGCTGATGTCGGCCAGTGGATCGCCTTTCACGGCCACGATGTCGGCGATTTTTTTCTCTTCGAGCGTGCCCAGCCGGTCTTCGATCTTGAGCAGTCGCGCACTCACGAGCGTTGCCGACTGTATGGCTTTCATCGGCGGCATACCTCCGGCGACCATCAGCTCGAACTCGTGAGCGTTCTGGCCGTGAGGGGACACTCCCGTGTCGGTGCCGAAGGCGATCTTCACTCCGGCGGCGTGCGCTTTCTTGAATGTGTCGCGTATCTGCGGGCCAATGGCGGCGGCTTTGGGGCGCACGATTTCGGGGAAGTAGCCCGGCTCTTTGGACTTCTCGGCGACCCACTCGCCGGCCATGTTTGTGGGCACCCAGTAGGTGCCGCGTTGTTTCATCAATTCGATGACCTCGTCGGTCATGTATGTGCCGTGTTCGATCGAATCGACTCCGGCCAGCACGGCGCGTTTCATCCCTTCGGTGCCGTGAGCATGCACGGCGACGATCATGTTGTAGTCCCGCGCGGTGGAGACGATGGCTTGCAACTCTTCGTCGGTGAACTGCGGATTCTGGCCGCTGGCGGCGAGGCTGAGCACTCCGCCGGTCGCGGTCAGCTTGATGAGATCGGCACCGTCCTTGTAGCGCTGACGCACCGCTTTGCGAGCATCGTCGGGACCGTTGATGACTCCTTCGAGCGGGCCGGCGTCTCGTTTGTAATCGCCGCGCAGCGCGTTGGTCGGATCGGCGTGACCGCCGGTGGTCGCCAGCGACTTGCCCGACGTGAAGATCCGTGGGCCGGGAACCCAGCCTTGGTCGATGGCCTTGCGCAGAGCGACTGAGTTGACGCCGTTGTCCCCCAAGTCACGCACGGTCGTGAAGCCGGCCAGCAGGGTGACTCGCGCGTAGACCGTCGAACGCAGGGCGTAGTCGGCTTGCTCCATGAAGAACCGCTCGGTGTACGAGTCCTTCGAGTGCTGCGATTGCAAATGCGTGTGCATATCCATCAGACCGGGCATCACGGTGTGCTCGGTGAGCTTGATCAATTTGTCGTCGGGGCCGGGCTTGATGTAACCGGCGACAACGCGCGTGATCCGCCCCTGCTCGACGACGATCGACATCTCGGTGCGCGGTTGATCGGCTCGGCCGTCGATGAGCCGGCCGGCATGGATGATCGTCGTACCTTCGGCTGCCAAAGACGGTGTGGCCGCGATGGCGAGGATCACCAGGAATTTCCAAAGCATGTTCGAGTTCCTCAGGGTCGGTGAAAGAAACCGGGCGCTCGTAGTGACTCGATTCATCGGGTCTGGGTCGCGCGTTCGCCCCCATCAATGGGGTCACTACGAGCGAGCGTGTTCGGCTCGCTTAACTTACCAAGGTCCGCCCGGTTTCGCGCTCCTGTCGTGCGGGAACGTTTTTCAAACCCCTGAAGTCGTCGTCTGTCGGAGCGCTCGCCCTCGCTGACGCTTCGGGTTAGTGTGTCGAAACGACAACCCTGTCTCGCACCCGCCGCTATTCACTGCGAGGCCCTGAGTGCTTCACGACACAGACGTCATCGACATTGCCGAGCGAGACGAGATTCCGTCTTTGCAGACGCCGGTGCAGTTCATGCCGGGCGTTGGGCCGGCTCGCGCGGTGCTGCTGGAGCGACTGGAGTTGAAGACGGCAGAGGATGTGCTCTTCAATGTGCCGCGTGACGTGTTGGATTTGTCGCGAGTCACGCGCGTTAAAGAACTGAAGGCCGACACGCTCCAGACGGTGAAAGGGACCGTTGTGGATCGGGACGCGCGGTTGACCGGTTCGGGAATGACGATCACAGCGGTTTTGCTCGACTGTGGCGACGGGTATGTGCGCGGGATGTGGTTCAATCAACCGTGGATGATCAAACGGTTCGAGGACCATCAGGCGGTGTTGTTTTCCGGTAAGCCGAAATGGAAGACCGGACGGTGGGAGTTCAGCAACCCGGAGATTCAATATCTCGACACCGATGATGCCGAGGGCGCGACCGCGGAGGTCTTGCCGCGCTATCACCTGACCGAAGGGCTGCGGATGCAGGAGATGCGGCGCATCGAGCGGGCCGGTGTCGAACGCTTCGCCGATCTGGTCGTCGAGCATGTGCCTGACGAATTGCTCGTGAGACACAAGCTGCCGCGGCGGCGCGAGGCCGTGCGGAACTTGCACGCGCCGAAAACGATGGCCGATTTTCAAGCGGCGAAGCGACGGCTGGTCTTCGAGGACTTGTTGGAGTTTCAAGTCGGTCTCGCCTTGCGTCGCCGAGCTTGGAAGCGCGGGCCACCCGCTCCGCCGTTGCCGGTGAATGCGAAGATCGACGCGCGGGCGCGGCGGTTGTTCGCGTTCCAATTCACGGCCGGACAGAACCGAGCGGTCACGGAGATCTGCCGCGACATCGCGACCGATCAGGCCATGCACCGCCTGTTTCAAGCGGACGTTGGAGCGGGCAAAACAGCGGTCGCGATTTACGCGATGCTCGTGGCCGTCGCGAACGGACATCAGGCGCTGATCATGGCTCCAACGGAATTGCTGGCGATGCAGCACTGGAACACGATCGACTTGCTCTTGGCTGAAAGCCGAGTCGAGCGGCGTCTGTTGACCGGCAGCCTGACGGAGTCGCAGCGGCGGCAAACGCTGGCCGAGATGGAATCGGGGGCGGCCACACTCATCGTCGGCACACAAGCCTTGATTCAAAAGGACGTCCGCTTCGCGAAGCTGGGATTGGTCGTGATCGACGAGCAGCACAAGTTCGGTGTTGAGCAGCGAGCGCACTTTGGTCATGGCGGTCTCGCGCCGCATGTGTTGGTGATGACCGCGACGCCGATCCCGCGCAGTTTGTGTCTGACGCAGTTCGGTGATTTGGACATCACCGCGATCACCGAGTTGCCTCCCGGCCGGCAGAAGATCACGACGAGCCGAGTTTTTTCGGAACCGACGCGGCAGCGGGCTTGGGATTTCATCCGCCAGCAACTGCGTGCCGGAAGGCAAGCCTACATCGTCTGCCCACGCATCGGGGTCAGTGATGCGGCCGATGAAGCCTCGGTGGTCGAATGGTTGCAGAGCCTGGCTCCCGGCGCGGCCAACTCTTCGGCCGACATGCCGCTAGCGGCGGAAGAGGCGTTTGCCAAACTGTCCGTCGGCGAACTGAAGGGCTTTCGCGTGGGGTTCGTGCATGGCCGCATTCCGCGTGACGTGCGTGCCACCACGATGGAGCGTTTTCGCAGCGGAGAGATTCAGGCGTTGATCTCGACCACCGTCATCGAAGTGGGAGTGGATGTTGCCAACGCGACGTTGATGACGATTTTTCACGCCGAGCGATTCGGACTCTCGCAGCTTCATCAACTGCGTGGCCGCGTCGGTCGCGGTAAGTTTCAGGGCTATTGTTTTCTCTTCTCCGACAACGACGAGCCCGAAGCGTTGCGGCGACTGCACGCCGTCGAGTCGAGCACGGATGGCTTCCAAATTGCCGAGGCCGATTTTGAACTGCGCGGGCCGGGCGATGTGCTCGGCACGCGGCAACATGGTGAGTTGCCGCTCCGGTTTGCGAACATCTTTCGCGATCAACAGTTGCTGGTCGAAGCTCGGCAGGCGGCGTGTGACGCGATCGACACCGGCGCGATCGACACGGCCGAATACGCACCGCTCAAGCTGCATGTGCTGGACCGCTTCGCGACGCTGATGGATCTGCCGCAGACCGGTTAGCGAGATTGCGCACCCCGCTGGTGCCGTGACCAACCCGATGAATCGGGGCACTACTTCGACTGTCCTATTTTTGACCCCAACGGCCTCGTGCCGTTGGTGAAGGAGTTGGCGGGCTAGTGGATGTCGGACCGACTTACTCCAGACTTTCCCATTCCTCCGCCGAAGGCGGAGGAATGGGAAAGCTTGGGTGGGGTCGCTTGTTAGCCGTCCATCGTTTTCACCATCCGGACGAGCCGGATGGGGTCGGATAGCGAAGGCCATACAGTCGAACGACCAGCGCGCGAGCGGCCGGTCGCGCGGGTTATCCCGTGCGTTCCGGGTTTGCCGAGTCATCTGATTGGCTCTGAAACGGAAACTGGGAAACTGGCTTCAGATTTTTCCCACTCAGGAAATTCCCGAACTAGGTTTTCTTCGTCGAGGAACAAACGACTGTTCCCAAGTTGCGGGCCTACGACTCCCAAACGGAATCACCCCGACTGTCTGCCTGACGAAAAAAACTCAAGAAAGGTTCTAACCATGCTGATGTTGCAACGATTGTGGAATGACGAAGCGGGGATGGTGGTTTCGTCGGAGTTGGTGTTTGTCACTTCGATCGCCGCAATTGGCACGATCGTCGGTCTGTCGGCCGCTCGTGACGGTATCACCAGCGAGCTGGCGGACGTGGGCGACGCGGTGACGGAATACAATCAGGGCTATCAAGTGGCCAGCGTTCAGGGTCATGGTGCGGCGCTGGCCGGCACTCAGTACCTGGACAACTCCGATTTCTGTGACAACGCCGCTGACGGTGTGGCGGCTGCCGATGAAGGTTGCATCCTGCGTGCGGTTGCCAATGTGGATGAAGCCGACACGACCGCTCCGACCATTCCGAACTAATTGGACGGACGACGAGAGTTTCGTAGCCACGCTCGCCAAGAGTGTGGCGAGTTGAGAATACGCTCCGGTGGCGGAGGCCCTGCGGGTCGTTCGCCACCGGTTTTTTGTTTTGGAGGACTCTTTCGGCAAACGCGCTTTTTCTGTGGCTGCGTCCGAGCCGCAGTCGGCTCAGGTCCAGGACTCGAATTGGCCGATGCCGTCAGCGTGTCGCGTTGTTTTGATCGGACGAACTGGCGCAGGATGGCTCTTTGATGGAATCCACCCTTTCTTCATTGCCCTACTTGGCAGCCGCCGTGATGTTGTTCACGGGATTGGCGTTCGTGTCGGATCTTAAAACCCGCCGGATTCCGAATTGGCTGACGGTGAGTTCCCTGGCGCTGGCAGTGGTCTTTCAACTGGCGACTCGCGGCTGGCCGGGCTTGCTGTTCGCGGCGAGCGGCTTTGGCACGGGCTTTGGAATCTTGCTGGTGTTATGGCTGATCGGTGGCGGTGGCGGTGGAGACGTGAAGTTGATGGGAGCACTGGGTGCCTGGCTGGGGACGACGACGACCCTGATCGTCTTCGTGAGCAGCAGCCTGCTGGCAGTCGCCATCTGGTTTGGCATCCTGGCCTGGAAGTTCATTCGTTCGAGCGGTTCAACGGTGCCGGCTGCGGACTCGGGAGTCAGCCCGGCTCCGGTGCGACGACGCACCATGCTGCCGTATGCCGTACCGGTGGCCATCGTCACCTGGAGCGTGATGAGCCTGAAGTTGTTCGCTGCGTTTGGTCATTGAGATCTATTTCGGGACAAGTCAGATGCGACCTTCTGCTGGAAGTCTGCTGCTGGGTGTGTTCGCGGTCCTGTTCGGATTGCTGGGCGTGTATGTCGTGCGCAAGGAACTGCATAAGCCGACGGTCAAGACGGAGGCCGCCAAGGCCGCCAAGCCGCAGACGTTTGTCGTGCCGATGGCCAGCAGCGATTTAGAGGCGGGCCGCAAGGTCACGCTGGGGGACATCGTCCTCCAGAAACTGACTGCGGCTCAGATGAAAGCGCAACACGTTGACAGCAACTACATGCCCAGTCCGAAGCAGATCATTGGCCGCGTGCTGCGGGATGGTCTGAAGGAAGGCTCGACGTTCGACACGCCGGACTTCTATCCGGAGGGGACTGGTCCCAGCGTGACCCCGAAAGTGAAGCCGGGATACCGGGCCGTCACTGTGACCGTGGAAAATGATGCGGCCGTGGCGGGATTCGCGTTTCCGGGTGCCGTCGTGGACGTCGTGTTCCGAGCCAATGCGGGAGGGCCTCAAGAGGACAACGCTCCGGAAACCACGATCGTGTTGATTGAAGCCGTCGAGGTGTTGGCGGTGAATCAGGAGACCGTCAACGGCTCGCGTCCGGATAAGGCAGACCCCGGCGGGTCCACCAAGAAAGCCGCGGTCACACTGGCCGTGACTCTGCGGCAGGCGGCCGATTTGCGCGTGGTGGATGGCCGGGGAACGATGTCGATCGCTTTGCGAAACAGCGATGACCTGGAGCTTGAGCCGGAGCGACTCGCACCGCGCACGCTCAGCGAATTGCTGGATCGTCCCACTCAAAAACACAAGATGGAGATCTACCGTGGCGGCCGCTTGAGCCGTGTGGAATTCCAACGCAACAAATCTCGCAGTGCTGTTCAAGACTTGATCGCCGCCGAGACTTCGCCAGATCGCGCCGCAACAGCCATCAGCAACCCCGAACCATTTGGGGCCGCGAAGTAGCGTCGCTGACTTTGAGCGGAATGGCGCTAGCCACCGGTGTCGATCTCAAAGACAAGAAACCGGCGGCTAGCGCCGTGCCGCTCACTTGCCGGGATGTCTCGCGAGATCAGTCCCGCCGTCTCTAGCGGTTCTGCGAGATGCTCGCGCGGTAGCGCGTGGGCAAACTGCGATTTGACGCGGTCACGCTCTTCGATCCGTTTTCACCCCTCGTGAGGATTGCAGCAAACGGATGAAACCGGGCCTGACGAAAGAAAGAAGCGCGCTCCTTCATTCGTCACGTGGGTCTGCCGACATGCAACCTCATTTTCCGCTCTTGCGACGTGTGCCCCACGCGGATGAGGTCGAGTTCCAAACTCGGAAAACGAGCCTACACGGCGAACTGGTCGAGTCTCTGGACTTGGCCGCTGTGAGTCATGTGAACGAGTCCTGGATGAAGCGCGAGGTGTGGGAGCTGGCCGATCAACTGCTCCGACGGCGGAAGTGGCAGCTCGATCCAGACGCCCATGCGCGGATGATGGTCGAACTGGACGCGGAGGTATTCGGTCTGGGGCCGATCGAATCGCTGATGCACGATCCCGACATCAGCGACATCCTGGTGAATAACGCTCACGAGGTGTACGTGGAACGTCACGGACGCCTGGAGCTGACCGAGGTCATCTTCGCCGACGATGCGCATCTGCTGCGGATCATCCAGCGTGTGGTGGGCCGCGTGGGGCGGCGGATCGATGAAGTCTGTCCCCGAGTCGACGCCCGCCTGGCAGACGGCTCGCGCGTGAACGCCGTGGTACCGCCGCTGGCGCTCAACGGCCCGAAGTTGTCCATTCGGCGGTTCGGCGTGCAGTACCTGCAAGTGGATCGCTTGCTGGATAACGGATCTCTGTCTCCGCAGATGGCGGAGTTCTTACAGGCAGCGGTGGCTGCTCGGATCAGCTTCTTAGTGGCCGGAGGCACGGGTGCCGGAAAGACGACGTTGCTGAATGCACTGTCGTCGGCGATTCCGGCGGACGAGCGGATCGTCACGATCGAAGACTCGGCCGAGTTGCGGCTGCAACATGGGCACGTCGTCGCGATGGAGACTCGGCAGGCCAACAGCGAGGGGAGCGGCGCGGTGTCAACGCGGGATTTGGTTCACAACAGCCTGCGCATGCGGCCCGATCGAATCCTGGTGGGCGAGGTCCGCGGCGCGGAAGCGTTGGACATGTTGCAGGCCATGAACACCGGCCACGAAGGTTCGCTGACCACGATTCACGCCAACGACACCCGCGACGCGCTGGCTCGACTGGAGATGATGGTGGCCATGTCGGGCTTCGAGCTACCCGTCCCTGTCGTCCGCGAATACATCGCGTCTGGCATCAAGCTGATCGTGCATGTGGCCCGCTTGAAAGGGGGCGTGCGGCGAGTGATGCGGATCACCGAGATCCAATCGGTCCAGAACGGCGCGTATCAACTTCAAGACGTGTTTGGATTCCAACAAGAGGGACTCGACCCGCAGGGCCGCGCGAAGGGGACGTTCTTCGCGACCGGCTATCGCCCCCAGTGTCTGGCCCGTTTCGCCGACGCCGGAATTCAGGTGGCCGACAGCCTGTTTGACAACCAGGCGGAGGAGATTTGATTTTCGATCGACCTGACTCAAGCAACTTCGAGGTATTTGCTTTGGTCCCCATCCAGCTTGTCTGGATGGAACCAGAGATGGAACGCTAACCCGGAAATCGTTCGCTGTGTCAGACCCCATCCAGCTCGTCTGGATGGTGAATCAGATTCTTTGACGTTCGCTGTTCGAGTGATCTGCTTCACCATCCGCACGAGGCGGATAGGGGCTGAGGAAAGGGATGTTTGTCGTTCTTTAGCTCACCAACGTTCGCTCCATCCAGGCAAGCTGGATGGGGGCGGGAACTTGCTGCACCTGGAATCTGTGAGACTCGGTGATTTTCGATTGAACCGCACCGGCCCTCAAAAACCATCAATCCTTGAATCGTTCATCAAAAATGGACATCGACTTCATCTCCGTGATCGTCTTCGCGAGCTGCGCCGTAGTGGGCGGCGCGCTGATGTCGATAATCCGCTCGTGGTGGCAGCGCGCCCCCGAAGAGGAGACGACTCCGCCACAATTGCGACGCTTGCCCAAACTGCACGACGTTGAGGCGGTCGGATTCATTGCCCAATTCGATGTGTGGTTCGAGCGAATGCTGTCGTTGTCCGGCTGGAATTTAAGCTCTCTCGAAGGCGCTGCGGTGATCCTGCTGATGACGTTGACGGCAGGGGGTAGCGTGCTGGTGCTGACGGACAATTTAGTCCTGACGTTGGTGGCGATCGGTGTCTCCGTGACCGGGTTGGTTGTCGCCATGATGATCGCTCAGCAACGCCGACTGGCTCAATTCGAGACGCAGTTTCCGACCGCGTTGGATTTGCTGGCGCGGGCTGTGCGCGCGGGAGAGAGTCTGGAACAGAGCCTGACACTCGTGGGGGACGCTTCGGCCGGGCCGGTCGGCATTGAGATGCGGCGCTGTTCCAAGCAGCTCGAAATGGGCTTGCCGCTGTCGGCCTGCATGCGCGGTCTCACGCAGCGGATTCGTCTGATGGACGTGCGGATTTTCGGCAACGCGGTGGCCGTGCATCGCGAGGCCGGCGGCGACTTGCCGCTGACGCTGGATCGCCTGGCCGCGGTGATTCGCGACCGGCAGCGTTATCAGGTCCAACTCAAAGGGGTCACAGCCGCCGGGCGGTTGTCGTCCATTTTGATTCTGATCCTCGGACCGCTTTTGTTTTTGTTCCTGTTCTTCGGTCATCCGGAGTACGGCCAGAAACTGCTGAATGATTCCACGGGACAATACATGCTCGGAACCGCCGTCGTGTTGCAGGTCATCGGTGTGATCTGGGTGATCAAACTGTTGAAGTCGGATTATTGAGGGTTTCGATCATGCTCGCTTGGCACACTTGGCTGAAGTGGATCGAACCGCTGGGACGAACGGTGGACTCGTGGAAGAGCTGGCTTCCCGCGCGAGTGACTCCGCTGCAAACGTCGCTATTCGCGATGGGCACATTTCTGGCCATCACGCTGGTATTTGTGCTGATCGGTCGCCTGCTCTTCGGCAAACGGAATCAGACCTCCGAGACCGAAGCCATCGGTAGCCGCCGTCCGCTCATCTTCGGTTCGCTGACGGAAGCGTTGGCCGGCTTAATTCCCGTCAACCCGCAAAAGCAGGAGCGGCTGTGCCAGGACTTGATCGCGGCCGGTTATTTTCATCGCCAAGCCTACGACGAGTTCATGGCCTTTCGGAACGGAGCCGCTCTGTTGTGGCTGATCTTCAGCGGTTGTGCTGTCGTCCTGCTGGCGGATCCGACCGAGGACGTGACGTTCAAACTGTTGATCGGTGCGGCCGTGATCTGCGGCTGCATCCTGGCGCTCCCCCGCATCGTGCTGAGTTCTCAGGCCGAGTCCCGTCAGAGTCGTATCCGATTCGCTCTGCCCGACGCGCTGGACATGATCAACATGATGGTGGCCGGCGGCTTGTCTCTGAAAAGTTCGATTCAACGTGCTCAACGCGAGTTGATGACAACCCACCCCGACATCGGCTGCGAGCTGGCGATTCTCGACCGCCAGGCGGAAGCCGCTTCGATGGATTTGGCTTTGCGTCAATTCGCCAAGCGCGTGAATGTGGCTGACGTGACTGTGCTGGCGACGATGGTCCGCCACGCCGAACAACTCGGCGGAAACGTTTCCGGTGCGTTCCGCGAATTCGCCGACAGCATCCGTTTGAATCGGAGGCAAATGGCGGAGGATCGCGGCAACAAAGCCACCGTGAAACTGCTGTTTCCAACGGTGCTCTGTCTAACGCCGCCGATCTACATCCTGCTGCTCGGCCCGGCCGCGCTGGAGATGAAAGACTTCGTGCAGCGAGAACGACGTCCCGGCGGAGCACTCTCGCAAAACGTCAATCCCGGCAATCGCCCCGCACGAGGCACAACGCCCACCGCGAACGCTTCGCCAGACAACGCTCGCCGATAACCAACTCGCGCGAAAAGCGCGTCGTGCGCCACGCAATCACTCAGCGAACAGAGCACTCTTAACCGAAAGTCGTTGTCCGCCCACTTCGACAATGTCGTCCACAAACAGTTGTCGGCGTCGGCGAGTTTCCAGCAGGCCGTTCACTTTGACTTCGCCGTTCTGGATCATGAATTTGGCATGTCCCCCGGTTCCCGCAAGGGAACTCAGTTTCAGGAACTGATCCAGACAGAGTTTTCTGGGTTCGGGATTGGCGTCCGTCACAGTCGTGTCCTTCTTTGTTATGTTGTCTCGGATTGGACCGGCCAGCGGATGCCGGAGCAAGACCGAAACAGTCTGCAATCAAGCGTCCCCACGAAGCTTGTTCTCAAGGAGCTCACTGATGCGAATCGTTGCCGCGAAAGTCTGTCTCTTGGTGGTGTTCGTCGCGAGCTTCGCTCATGGCGATGAAGTCTGGAAGTCGCATCGGCCATTGCGAGTCGCTCCCGCAGCCGCGAATCGTGTTCTACCGGCCGGGCCGCTGCTGGTGGTCGATGCCGCGAAAGGGGACAACGCCAATACCGGCACTCAGGACGCACCGCTGCGGAGCATGCAAGTCGCGATCAATAAGGCGACTCCCGGCACGACGATCGTCTTGCGCGGCGGCGTGTACTTCGAGCGTCTGACGATCGCGTCGCGCGGATCGGCCGAGAAGCCGATCACGTTGCGGTCGTGGCCGGGCGAGTCAGCCATTATCGACGGCGGTTGGAGTGAGTTCTCGAAGTCGCCGGAGTCTGCTTGGCAGCCGGTCACAAACGGCGCGAGCGGCGAGTTTCGATCCACGAAATCGTATCCCAACGTGCGTGACGTCATCGGCGCGTTCGGCGATTCGATGATTGGATTGAACTCGTACTTTCATCAGACCGATTTGCAGGCAACCAACGAACTGATCGACTACGCCGATTGGGACCAATCAAAGACGACTGACATCAAGCCGCTATGGTGCGGGCCGGGGCTGTGGTACGACGCGGTGACGGGACACATTCATTGCCGGTTGAGTCACACGCATCTGACGGGACTCGATAACTACACCGGTGAGACCGACCCGCGCAAGCTGCCGCTGATCGTCGCCCCGTTCCGGTCGGTGCCGCTGCTGATCGACGGAGCGGCGCATGTGCGAATCCAAGACCTGACGATTCGCGGAGCCGGTTACGACGCGGTGATCCTCGACCGGGCCGACCACATCGAATTCGACAACGTCACGGTCTGGTGCGGCTCGTATGGCGTGCGAGCCCGCGCGACGGGGCCACTGAAACTGCATCGCTGCGGATTGTATGGCAGTTGCCCGCCGTGGCTGTTCCGCACCGATACCAGCAAGCGTGCGTATCCCGGCCGGCCGAATCGGGACATCACGCGGCTGAACACGCACGCGACATTGGTCGTGGACAACGGCCGCGAGTTCGAGGTCTTCGCGCATCCCTGCAATGACAACTGGGAAATCTCGCATTGCGACTTCACTGACTCGCACGACGGGCCGTATCTCGGCGGTGTGAGCATGAAGTTTCATCACAACCTGATCGACGGGACGCAGGACGACGGCGTGTATCTCAGCCCCATGTATCCTCGGCATCTCTTCATGCGGGACGGGGCCGAGATTCACATTTCTCAAAATCTCTTTCGGGGCTGCCTGACCGCGCTGGCATTCGGCGGCTCGGAGGATACTCGCGACCGCGTCTTCATCTATCGCAATGTGTTCGATCTGCGGCCGGAGGTGCTGACGGGACGCCCGTCCGTTCGCGACCGCGAGCTGCGCGTCTCTCACGGCAAACTGATGGGCGATCATGGCTCGCCGCCGTGGTCGGCGATGACGATCTATCACAACACGATCCTCGCCAAAGAGCAGGCTCGCGATGCGTCAATGGCCGCACTGGGAGCCGTTCGGTCCGGCCTGCCACGCCGCACGTACAACAACTTGTTCGTGCATCTCGAAAAGTTGCCGGGCTTCGTTCCGCCCACTCTCGATCAGCCGGTCGAAGCGGACGGAAATCTGTATTGGGCTCCCGGCACCACCGAGCCAGCGGCCGTCGCTTTGTTTCAGCGGTATCGGCAGTCGAACGACTACGCCGCTCAGAAGGAGAAATCTCCCAACGGAGTCAGCGACCGCTCGCTAGTCGCCGATCCTCGCTTCACGATGTCTGATCTCAACGCCGCCGCGTTCGACTTTCGATTGAGCCGTGAGAGTCCGGCAGTCAATTCGGGAGTCGCGTTGCCTGCCGATTGGCCGGACCCGCTGCGTGATCTCGACAAGGATGCGCCTGATCGAGGGGCAGTCCCGTTCGACGCGGCTCCCCTGGAAGTTGGACGTCGAACGGGACAGACTCCCGCTCGACTCAATCCTTAATTTGCAGTCATCGTTCTGCCCCCATCGTTCTGCCAAATGCGGTTTGGCAGAACGATGGGGGCAGAACGATGGGGACACGCAATGTCGCTGATTCATCCCGCATTGATTTACTCCGCCGGGTTGGCCGTGATTCCGGTCATCCTGCATTTTCTGTTGCGGGCGAAGCCAAGAAAGCTGCCGTTCCCCGCGCTGCGGCTGATCCTGATGCGGCGTCGGCAGAACGTACGGCGATTGAGGCTGCGGCATGTCTGGCTGATGTTGCTGCGGATGCTGGTCATCATCGGCTTGGCAATCGCCGCCGCGAGACCATCGCTGCCGGAGGCGAGTTATGAACTCAGCACGCGCGAGATGGTCACGCTATTTGGCGTCATCGCGGCGGCGCTCGGAACGTACTTCGGTTTGATGTGGACGTGGCAAGCGAAAAAGTTGTCAGTTCAAACGCTGGTGTATCGCCGCACGCTGTTGCGTGGCGGCCTGGGAACTGCAGTCGCCGTGTTGATTGCGCTCGCCGTCATCCTGCCGTATGTGAAGCGACTGCAAGCCGAGATTTCCGCGCCGGCTCCGGCGGTTGGCAGTGACTTGCCGGTCGCGGCGGTGTTCCTGTTCGACACCAGTTTGTCGATGCAATACACCCAGCAGGGCAAGACGCGGCTCGATCAAGGCAAGGCCATCGCGCAGGGCCACATGGATACGCTGCCGCCGCGCAGCCGCATCGCCGTCGGCGAAACGAACTCGACGACGCCGATCTTGTTTCAGGCCGATTTAGTCGGCGCGAAGGCGAAGATTCAAAGTCTCGCCCCGCAGCCGGTCTCGCAGCCGCTGAATGAACGGCTGCGAGCGGCTCTCGCTCTGCAAGAGCAGGATCAAGGCCGCACGCTCAACGAACAAGGTTCGGTGCCGCAAGGGGATCGCCGCGACCGCTTCATTCGCGAGGTCTATGTCTTCACGGACCTCGGCGCGACTTCGTGGCGGACGAGCAGTGCGCAACTGTTGAAGGACGAACTGACCCGCCTGCCGTGGGTCGCGGTCTATGTCATCGACGTGGGCGAGCTGGCTCCGCATGACGTGGGCATCACCGACGTGATGTTGACTCGGCAAAGTATTTCCGAGGGCAGCTCGCTGACGGTCGAAGCCGCGATCTCGGCGATCGGCGTTGAAGAAGGTGAGAAGACGGTCGAGTTGTCGTTGATCAGCCGCGACGGGAAACGCATCCCCTCTGGTCAGCAATCGGTGAGGGTTGGAGGCCAGCAAGGTGCTCGCGTGCAAATCCCGATCGCGAATCTGCAAGGCCCCGTGCAGCACGGCGAGCTGCGATTGCTCTCCAGCGATCCGCTGTCGATGAACGACGTCCGTTACTTCACCGTCGAGATCAAGCCGCCGCCAAAGGTGTTGCTGGTCTCACCCACGCCGGCCGTCGCGAACTTACTCAGCGAGATGCTGGCGACCGATGACGAACGCAAAACGAAGAAGTTTCGATTTCTCCTGAATGATGTGCAGCCGGCGAAGTTGGCCAACATCAAGTTCAGCGATTACTCGGTCGTCGTGCTCAACAGCGTCCAAGAGCTGAGCGATCCGACGTGGAAGTCGCTGCACAAATTCGTCAGCAACGGCGGCGGACTGGCGGTGATCTTAGGCTCGAACGATCTGCAAGAGGCGGGAGGGGTCGATCCGGTCTCGTACAGCCGCGAGCCAGCGAGCACCGTCCTGCCGTGCAGTCTGAGAGGCAGTCCGAATTTCTCGCCTCCCGCGTTTCTCGACGCGAAGAATCCGAATCATCCGGTGCTCAAGAAGCTGGATGAACTCGGCGGAGTCGGTGTACTCGGCGAGATCGAAATCCGCAAACGCTGGACGGTCGATTTGTTTGACGAGTCCAACGTGCTCATCACGTACTCGAATGCCAAAGCGGAGCCGGCGCTGATCGAACGACGCATCGGAGGTGGCCGAGTCACGCTGTTGACCACCGCCGCCGATACTCGCGGTTGGATCGATCATGTCGAAGCGGGCGGCAACTGGGCCTTCGTCGTGTTCGTCGACCAACTGATGCAGTACCTCTCCGGCCGCAGCGAGGCGACGTTCAACTATCTCGCGGGCGAGGACGTGTTGGTGCGAGCCGACCAGGAATCCGCGCTGACAAAATATCTGCTGCGTAAGCCCGGCGGCCAGCAATTGCCCGGCACGATTCCCGCCGGTGCCGCATCGTTCGCGATCCGCGAGACCGACCAGCTCGGTCACTACAGCGTCGCCTCCGCCGACCCCATCTCAAAATTCGCCAGCGGCTTCAGCGTCAACGCCCCTGCCACCGAAAGCGACTTCCGACGACTGAGCGAAGACGACCTCACACAACTCTTCGGCGAGAAGCGATTCTCATTGGCTCGCGACATTGCCACGCTGCAACGCCACGTCAACACCGGCCGGCTGGGCGAAGAGGTCTATCCGCTGCTGCTGCTGCTCGTGTTGATCGTCTTCTGCGGCGAGCATTTCGTGGCCAACTGGTTCTACGCCGAAGAGGCCGAGACGGCCGCGGCGTGAGCCGCACGCCGCAAGAGCTGCGGTAATTCCTTCCAAGAGTGGCTCGGAAAATCGTAGGGTGGGACAAGCGGCGCTTCGCCGCGCCGGCCCACCATTTGCGCTGTCAACGTGCGCGGTGTTGGCTCCGGTGTGGTGGGCCGGCGCTCGAAGCGAGCTTGTCCCACCCTACAGGGCTGGCTCACTCCCAATGCTTTTCGAATGTAAATGACCCACAGCCCCGTCGCGTGCCGACTCGTGAATCGCCTGCATCTTCCGCATGTAGCGTTCGGCTTCGACGAAGTTGGGGCGAACATTCCAACTCTCTCCACGACGAGCCGCGTGGACGGCGGCGAGGAACTCGGCTTCGACGTGCCAGTCATCACCGACCGAGTCAATGATCTCACCGGTCTTGGAAGAGGACGCCGATACCAACTCAACCTGTTGTGCCAGCAGATCGACTCGGCATGTGGCGGCGGAACCGCAGAGCAGAATCTCGGCACGCTCGTACCCCGCGGCGAGTCCGGTGTGAAACTCGGAGCAGAGAACTCCGCCATCGAGCGTGCCGGTGATCGCGACTGTCTGCGGAATCTGAATCTCGACCGGCCGCCCGTTCTCGTCGAACTTTTGCAGCGGAGTCGCGGTCGTTGCCTTTAGTGAAGCATATTCGCCGCACCAGGCGTTCAAGGTCTCGGCGTAGATGCCCACTTGCAGAATGTTAAGCCCCGACAGCTCGCCGCGTTCGCGCCAACTGATTTGATGCGGATCGCAGTTCGCGGAAGTCATCGAGTTCGCCGTGACCGACAACAACCGCCCGAAGCGTTCGGAAGCGAGCAGTTCGCGGATCGTGCGCTCCCAGCGAACTCGGAACGGCGAGGGACAGACCATCGCCACCTGTCCGGGATGAGAACCAGCCGCCGCGACCATCTGCCGAGCCTCTGCCCAGTCCATGCACATCCGCGCCTGACAGAAGACATGTTTCTTCGCGGCGAGCGCCGCCAGTGACAGCTCACAATGCCGGTACGGCCAGGTGCCGATGAAAACGGCGTCAATGTCGCTCGCTTCGATGACTTGCCGCCAATCGTCGGCAGTGCGAGCGAATCCCCATTTCTCTTGGATGCGGCGACTGCTCTCCGGCGAGCGATTACAGACCGCGACCAATTCGACGCCCGGAAGATTGGTGAGGTTCGGCAAATGCCGCTGCTCGCAGATACCTCCGGCACCGATGAAGCCGACGCGGATGGGATCAGAATCATTCATCGTGTCACCGCTCTCCCAATGCGAGTCGCAGCCCCGCCAACTGTTCGGCCAACGGAGGCGTGCTGCCTGTCAGATAATCTGGCGGTGCCGCACTCACGACCAAGCGAACGAAGCGCGGGCCGGGCAATACGAGCACGTCGGACGCGTGCGATTGCCATTCGACAAGATCGTGAAACTCGGCAGTGGATGGAAAGCCGGTGGCGCGCGCGAGGCCGGCGTAATCCACGGGCGAGCGTGCGGCGGGAGTCTCTTGCCCGCCCGTCACTTCATAGAGTCCGTTGTCGAGCAGCACGATGGTCAGATTCGTCACGCCACTGCCGACGACTGTGACCAGCGATCCCAAGCTCATCAGCAACGATCCGTCGCCGGAGACCGCGACCACTTCACGCCGCGGTTGAGCCAGCGCCAGGCCCAGCGCCAGCGGGATCGCGCCGCTCATCGTCGAAGGGTTGTAATGAAAGTCGAGCGGACGGCGACGCAACTTCGGCCAGATGCGCGCCGAGCCTTGATTGGTCACGACGATCTGACCGTCGCAACAGAGGTCCGCCACGACTCGCAGCGCATCGACGACCGGCATGTCATTGAGCCTGCGCATCACGGTGCTCCCTCGGCCATCAACGCGACGCCGGGAATGCCGGCCGCTCGGCAGCGTCGATAATGCTCCGCCAGTTTCGGCTTGTCGGCCGGATCGGCGATCCACTGACAATCGAGACCCCAGGCGTTGAGGATCGGTTCGGCAAACAACTTGGCCGTGTCGCGCGACTGCGGCACCAACCAATTGCGGACGCCGATCAGCGAATAGATCGGCAGCTTCAAATCAAACAACACATTCCGCAGCGCGTCGCCCGATTCAAACAGCCCGGTCGTCTGCATCACCACCAGCGGAGACTGGCCTCCCAGATGTAACCCCGCGGCCAGCGGCCACGCTTCTCCTTCGCGGCAGACGCGAATCAGCCGCAATCGGGATGAGCCTGCCAGGGCGGCTTCCCAAGGACCGATCGACGTATCGGGAATCCACACGACGTGCGTGATCCCCAGCTCGGCGAAGACAGATTCGATTTCATGTCCGGTAAACATGGCGATCCAAAGTAACCCGAAGCGTCAGCGAGGGCGAGCGCTCCGAAGGACTACGATTCTGTGAATAAGAATCTGTGAAGCGTTCGCCCTCGCTGACGCTTCGGGTTAGTTAGTCTGTCAGCCGAGCCGCCGGCAACTGCTCCGGCACCACGGCGTTCAAGTCGTCATCGAAGTGCATCAGCAGCAGCGTTTGCGGATCGGGTTGAAACGGAGCAGTCGGCGGATCAAATCGAATCGGATTGAACGTCTGCTGCGGACCAAACTCAACTTTCAAATCGGCATAGCGAGCGACGCTGGAGATTCTTAGTTCGTCGATGGCGAAGGCCGTTCCAGTGACCGCTCGGCTGACGAATTCCATCAGGCGTTTGCCGGTCTTCGGTCCCGATGACGCGCGAGCACTGCCGTAGCCGTCCCAATTCGCACTGCGATAGAACGCGACATCGCGGCCGTCGATGTAGGTGTAGGTGATGGTTCGATTCGGATCGTCCCGATACGGAGCCCAGACCAGCGCGACGTGTGTCCATTCGTGGAGCTTCAGCTTGCTCGGCGTTGGAAACGTGATGACGCCGTTGGTCAGCAGGTTGGGCAACTTGATCGGTGACAATCGCTCGTCCCATTGTTTGCGACCCCAGAACTCGATCGTCCCTTGCCGCTCGTTGAAGAGCGGCGTCTCGATGCCGTCCCGCATGACGGAGTCGGGGATGTGCAATGCTCGCTTGGGAACGATGTGCAACGCGCTGCCGAAGCGTCCGGGCAGAAACGGTTCGTGCTCTACACTCACGACATCTGGGTTCGCGAGCAGAATTCTGGGGCCGGCGCGAGCGACATCGGCCACGGAGGCCGGTGTCACCCAGCATGACTCTTCCGGTTGGTTCACGATGCGGAACCAACCCGGCTTGTTGGCGATCTCGATCCGCACTTGCCGGTCTGCCTCGACAGTCCAATCAAACGTCACGGTGTTGCCGCTGACTTTGCCAGTGAACTCTCGACCTCGGCCGTCTCGCAGACGCAGCGACGCGGCGTCTGCCGATTCGAGTTTCAAGACTTGTTCCCCCTGTGAGACCGGCAACACCACGGCATCGCCCGGCTCAATCGACAGCGGCAGCGCGGCATTCCAAATCGGCAGGGCGGAGTTGTTCCAATCGAGCACCGCCAGTTCGAGCTTCGGCGTGAACATGTAATGCCCAGCCGGAGCCGTCGCCGGAATCGTCACGCGATGCAGATAGACTTCGTACTGCGGCATGATCCGATCGAACGGCTGAATCTCGGAGGCGAACTTCTCGGTCTTCACCTCAGAATCGCGAAGCGGCTTTCCATCTGAGTCGCGCAGGATCAGTTCGGGATCGAATCCCCACAGCGTCGCGCGGCACTCTTCGCCCGCAATCTTCTGAATGGCGATCGCCGTCCGCTGCGGCGGAAGCGGTTGTGGTCCGATGCGCACTCCGTCCTTCCGCGCCGCTGCGAGTGCCCAAATCAATCGTGGCGTGCCGGTGAATGTTCTGGCTGGCGCGTAGGGGTTGTAGATCCGCTCGCCGATCTGTTCGGGTTTCGTCAACGGGTCGGCATACGGTCGCAGGAGGTTCAACTCTTTCTCAGCCAGCGGCAGGAAGCGCGGATCGCGAGTGAAGTAGTACGCATAGCCGAGATACGAATTGGAATAGACCCCGACTGTCCCGTGTTCGCGAAACGGATCGGCCGCGTACCCGGAGGCGAAGTAGCGAGCCAGAATGTCCGGCATGCGCGGGTCGTGGGTGACTCGGCTATACTTCCACAGAGCGGGAACCCAGAAGTGCCCCATCGACGGAGCATCGGCATGCGCCGGCAGGTCGCTGTCCTGCGGTCGCCAGGTGCCGGTCGCATGTTTTGTGTCGAGAAACGCATTCGCACATTCGCGCAATGCTTGGCCGACGCGCGGATCCCAAGTGTGTTCGTAGAGCGTGGCGAGGCTGAAGAACATCGTCATTTGATGCCGCGTGCCGGAATGAAACGGCGCGTAGTCGCGAATCATCGCGGCCCAGCTCTTCGGCGGTGCATCGCTTGCCGTCGGGCGGAACCACGGCTGCTCGCGATACCACGGACGCACGTCTTTCGACTCACTCGTCACCCCCGCCAACTCGCCGAAGTACGTCCGCCAATACTCGATCACGTCGTTGTATCGCTCGTCGCCGGTCAAGTAGTAAGCGAGCGTCGTCGTCTCCAGAGTCCGGTGATAACTGGCCCAGAACTGTGCTCCGCCGCGGAGCCACGCTTCGCCGCGTACGTGATGGCGGACGTAGTGCGTCGGGCTGTCGATGCTCCATTCGCCCGGTCGCCAGTGCAGCGTGCGATGATCCCGTTCGCCGCCGCGCCAATCGCACTCGATGGTCGTCGGCTGGTGCGAGACGGCGACATCGGCCCAATGATTCTCGGACGGGATCGCCCAGTCGTAAAACTTCCGCTCACCCGATCGCAGGTAGTTCCACCAGAGCTGGGTCTCTTTCCCATACGTGTGAAATTCAAACCGTCGCGAGTCCGCGAAGAACTTTTTCGTCTCGGCATCCCAGTGATAGCTGTAGTGCGAGCCGGCTCCGAACAGCCACCAGCCATAGTCACCGAAATCATCCTGCACTTTCCGAGTCAGATCGAAGATGCGATCCACGGCCGCTTCTGCCGGCGAGTCGTTCGGCCGCGCGGCGAGCGGGCCAAAGACATCGGTTGAGCAATTCCACTCACCGCTCGCCAATGCCAATGGTTGCTGCGCGGCGAGCCGTCCGTATTCGGCACCATCATCGTGGCGGTTGGCAGGTCCGAAATGCAGCCAGAATTCGTGGTGCTTGTTGATCCCCAATCCTTCGGCAGCGCCGCTTTTGATCGCCGGGACATCCGCAAACAAGAAGAATGGTTCGAGCGGACTGAGAGCGGCTTTCTCTTGGCCCGCGCGGAGATACTTTGCACCGCCGGCTCCGAAGAACTGTTCGATCCCTTTCGCGCCGAAATCCAACTCACCACCGCGCGGACTCCACAGATGCAGCGTCAATTGATTCGGTGTGGCCTCCCACTCTTTGGGAAACTGCTGCCAGAACCAACGCAACGATCCGGTCACGGCGGCGCGATCGTCGGAGACTTGCAGCCACTCGCCCATCCGTTCGGGTTGAGCCAGCGTCTGCGTTTGTTGTGCAGAGGATTGAACGACAGCCGCTTCGTGTTCCAGATTGCCGTAGTGCCGAAACGTCTTCTGAAAACTGGCGACCGACTGCGTGTCGGCCAGCCACGGAACTTCGAGCGGCTGATTGCCCGGTTCGCCGGACGCATCGACGATGACGCGGCGATTGGCGGTCTTCACTTTGAGATCGAGCGCGAAGCCGATGTCGGCAAATCGCGACTGCTTCGTCGAGCCAATGAACCCCAACTCGTCGATCACCTTCACCAGCGGCAGACCGGCGAAGAAATGATACCGCGTCCGATACTTGGCAATCCGCTCGCCGTTCGGGCCGGTGTAGAAGCCATCCACGCGGACGCAGGCTCGCACCGGGCCGGTTGATTCCACGATGACGCGACGATCGGCACCATCGCGCGCGCTTGAGAACCGCTGGCCGAATTGATCGAGATAGTAATGCTCACCCTCCGCCGCGCCGGCAACGAGGACTTCCTCCGGTTCGATGCGACCGTCGCCATTGAGATCGTTTGCGATCGTCCGTAACGCGATCGGGCCTGTGGCGGAGAACTCCACTCGCAGCGATCCCGTCGAAACTTGAGTGGCCGATTCATGAGCGACAACCAGCGAAGTCGCAGGGGAACGTCGCACGATTTCGTCGCCGAATTCCAGCACGTATTTGCGTCCCGGCTCGGCGAGGAAGTCGATCGTCAGCCAACGCACGCTCTTTCGTTCAGCATCCCAGGTCGCTGTGACTTGGGATTGCAGAGGTCTCTCAGCTCCGCGGTCATCAATCAGCCGGCAGTGCTCGGCGCTGGTCAGCTTCCCACGCGGAAACGGGACTCCGGTCGTGATCGGCCAAGCCGCCTTGCGATCCGTGAACGGTTCGTCGATGACCAGATCCACCCGCGTGGCGGCCAGAGCGGAATCGCTCGCATCGACCAACCCGGCCACCACAAGGCCGAACACCAAGAGCAAAATTGGGCGGTCTCGCACGGCAAGTCTCTCGAAATGGAGGGAGGAATTTCGATCGCGGCGGGAGTGATGATTGTCGGACGATACAGCCACGCTCTCAATCATGGGAGGATTCCGAGAGATATCCTCGCTCCAGTCGTAGACCGTCTTGCCGACATTTCGGCATTCAGGTACATCGCCGCCCCTCCGTGCGATGAAATTTGAGCCGGCTGAGTCGGCTCTGGCCTGCGTGGTCTAGCAGTCAAGGATGATTCTTATGAGCACGATCGAACGCATTCCTGTTGTCGAAACTCGTACCAGCTTGCGCACCCGTATTTCGGAGTTCTTCTTCGCGGAAGAAACACCATTCGGACTGGCGCTGGTCCGCATCTTCATCAGCATCGCGTGCTTGCTGGTGACGGTGCCAAGGTGGATTCATACGCGCGAGCTGTTCTCGTCGGACGGAGCACCGACCCCGCTGGCGGTGAATTACGGATTCTACGATCTCTTGCCGATTCCCTCCGGCAGTGTCGCGGTCGCGCTCATGACCATTCTGAGCTTTTGCTGTGTGACGGCGTGCTTCGGCTGGTGGACGCGCACGTCGTTGTGGATCTCAGCGGTGCTTTACACGTATTTGAATCTGCTCGACTGCTTGAGCACGATGACGAAGTACTCGGTCATCACGTCGCACCTGCTGTTCCTGCTGGCGTTCTCGCAATGCGGAGCGGTCTGGTCTGTGGATGCCTGGCTGCGTCGCCGGCGATTGGGACTGCCACCGCCACGTTCGCTGGCCGAACACCCGAAGTTCGCGGCGTGGCCTCGGCGGTTGATCCAGATTCTGATCGGCGTGGTCTACTTCGGAGCGTCCGTCACCAAGATGCACACGCCCGCGTACTTCAGCGGCGACCAGATGCTGCATTGGATGATGACCAACGTCAACAATTCGAATCCGATCGGCGAGTGGCTGACGTTGTATCCCGCCTCGTTGGTGGTGGGTGCCTACTTGGCGGTGATCTGGGAGATTCTCTTTCTCTTCCTGTGTTGGCGCGGCTGGGGCCGAGTCTGCATGTTGGCGTTGGGCGTGACGTTTCATGCGTTGACGACGCTGACGCTCGGCTTATACCTGTTTCCGATCACGTGCATCTCGGCCTATTTCGCCTTCGCGAATTCGGAGGATGTCGTGGTTTGGGCGGCTCGCTGGCGAAGCTGGAAGCGTCGTCACGGTCAGACGTGGTTGCCTCGACTGGCAATTGTCACCCGACTGCCACGAGCAATCGTGACTCGGATCGGGGCTGCATCCGTTTGGACGTCGATTGGACAACGGTGGAACACAGCCACATCGCTCGGCGCGTTCGGCCTGTTAATGGCGGTGGTCGCGGTCGGAGCGGTCGAGGTGGAATATCAGCTCGACCCCTATGGCGAACGAAGAGCCGCAGGTCCGTACTCGCTGAGGGAGATCCCACCCAGTGAAGTCCAGCGGATGTTTGTCGGCGATGTGAGACTTCGCGAGTACGACAAGTATCTGTCGTTCGACGTGGGGACGACGATGTTCGCGGGGATGGTCACCGACCGACGCGACACGTTTCGCCACGGCGAATCGATCATCGTTCAATGCACGCTGAGCCCTCCGCACGAAGACATGTGGGTCGAGTGCAACCTGCACGACGCCAGCAACGTGGTCATCGACCGCTGCGGTCAAGTCGTTGTGCGCTCGCAACTGCGCGGCAATTTTCTGTATCGAGCCTGCGAAGCTCTGGAAGCCGGCGACTATTTTCTGGTGCTCAAGACCGGCAACCGCGAGATCACACGCCGCAAGATTCACATCGACGCTAGCGACGACAAGAAATGCCGAGTGCTGGCTAACTGATGCCGCCACGCCCGTCTAGCGGGCCGTTGAAAAATGGAGAATCATGTAACCCGAAGCGTGAGCGAGGGTCGGAAACGTCAAGGATTCTCCGATCGAACTCCCTCGCTGACGCTTCGGGTTACATCGTTCAACAGGCTGCTTGCTTCGGGTGTGCCAATTTTGCCTGGCGCGATGAATACAGAGTTGTCAGAATGAGGTTGAAAATGTTCGGAACCTCTTTCTGGAGTCGATCATGGATGATGTCCCACAAGTGAAATCCGAGTTGTTGATGCCAGCGGTTCGGGAGCAGGTG
>CAMDEA010000067.1 GCA_945893045.1 Planctomyces sp. SH-PL62 | reverse complement strand
AAGTATTTTCAAGGCCGGCTCGAATACCTGACCGCGATCAAGCAGGCGGTTTCGCTGCCGGTGCTGCGGAAGGATTTCATCGTTGATCGCTATCAAGTGCTCGAAGCTCGCGCGGCGGGGGCGGATGCGATTCTGCTGATCGCCGAGTGTCTCGACGACTGCCACCTGCGCGACCTCTATTTCTATGCCAGCGAACTCGGCATGGAATGCTTGATCGAGCTGTACGAGCCGGACAACCTCGACCGAGTGCTCAAGCTGCAACCGCCGCTGGTCGGCGTCAACAATCGCAACTTGAAGACGATGATCACGGACTTCGATCAAACGATCCGGCTGTCTCCGCGCATCGCCGCTCAATCGTTGCTGGTGGCCGAGAGCGGGATTCGCACGCGGGCTGATGTTGAGCGGCTGATGGCGGCTGGGTGCCGAGCGATTCTGGTGGGGGAATCGCTGATGCGCTCGGCTGATATGGGAGCTAGCGTGCGTGAGTTGCTGGGGGCTTCGCACACGGATGCGAGAGGCGCACACGGATAAAGGCAAGGCATTCTTTCATCCGTGTGTGTGCCTCTCGCATCCGTGTGCGAAGCAACAGCGCAACACCCTCCGATCCGCAATCAAAGATAGGTGAGGGAAAGACCTTCAAACGGTCGTCACCTCGCGCGACCGCGGGTGATCCACCAACTGGCCGCTGTGGAGTTGGCCGCTCATCGCGGATGGCCGCCACAGTGCGGGAGCGTCGAAGCAATTTGGGTCGAGTTGCATATCGGTGACCAGCACTCCGGGACGATGACGCGGCAGGCGACCGACGATGTAGCCGTCGGGGCGGACGGCGAAGCTGCCCCAGCAGGAAGGGTGGGCGGTGCTGTTGTTCGCGCTGAACCAGAAATGATTCTCGGCCGCTCGGCATTGCATGGTGGCGGGGACGATCGTTTTCCAGATGTTGTATTTCGGATCCGCGGCAACCGTCTTCCGAGCGTTGTGGAACGACTGAAACATGACCTCGACGCCGAGCTGTTTGTAGCCGCGATACAGTTCGGGAAAGCGATAGTCGTAGCAGATGGCGACTCCGCAGGTGATGCCCTTCACTTGGAACGTGACGAAGCGGTCGCCGGGCGAGTAATGACACAGGTCGAGCGTCGCTCGTTTGCCTCCCGCGCCGGTGCAGAAGCGTTTGTCGTAACGATCGACGATCTGGCCTTTCGGATTGATGACGTACACGCAGTTGTGCGGCTTGTGCTGCTCATCGAGCCGATGCGTCGAACCCAAGAGCACCCAGACTCGATGTTCTTTCGCGGCGGACATCACGTCGTGGGTCGCGGCGGCGAGCGCGGTCCAATCCAAGTCGGCGATGCCTGGCAGATCGACGCCTGCGTAGCCTGAGAGTGCGCACTCGGAGAAATGCACGACGTCGGCTCCTTGTTGTGCAGCCTGAGCGATCTGCTTCAGCACCCAGCGGCGGTTTTGGTCAATTCGACCTTCGACGGAAAACTGGCAGGTGGCGACGCGGAGCGATTTCATCGTTTGAGTCCTCTGATGAACGAGTCTTGTGGCAGCGAACGAGCAAGACATACCATCGGCGCATGGAAAAATCACTCGACCGCAAACTGGCCGCGATCCATGCTGATCCGAGCGGCTGCAAAGAGTTCATCATCGCGGACGCGAAGGATGCCGACATGGGCTTCTCCATCGGTGCGCCGGGCAAGTCGCCTGAGCGGCATGATGGTGAGGTGCGGTTCAAGACGTTGGCTCAGTACCGCCAGCAGATTCGCGAGGTGATCGACCAAGGGGTCGTGGACATCGTGCTGATGTCGGCCAGCACCAGCGAGATCCTGACGATTCAAGAGCGGCGGTTCGACAACTCACACATCACGCCGGCGGCTCGGGCGAATGACGCGACCGACATTCACATTCATCGCGGCGGTCGAATTCACACAACGCCCGCTCAGCCGTTTCGGACGGCGAGCCTCGATCATCTTCAGTGCGGGCATCTCGACTGCGAACCGGAAGAACGGAAGCTCGGTGTGGATCTCGGCCTGTACTCGACGACGTTCAACAACCAGCTTGAGTTGGACATCGACGTGTTGAATCAGTTCAAAGAGTTCCGCGAGGAGTGCGAGCGGAAACGATTCCGTTACTTCCTGGAGATCTTCGACCCGAACGTCCCGGATGCCGTCGCGCCGGATCAGTTGCCGGGTTTCATCAACGACGTGATCGCTCGGTCGTTGGCCGGCGTCACGAGTGCCGGGCGGCCGACGTTTCTGAAGATGGTTTATCACGGCCCGCGCGCGATGGAGGAACTTGTCCGTTTTGATCCGCATCTGATCGTCGGCATCCTCGGCGGTGGTGCCGGGACGACGCTCGATGCGTTTCTGCTGATTCACGAAGCCCAGAAGTATGGGGCGCGAGTCGCGCTCTTCGGCCGCAAGATCAACAACGCCGAGCACCAGCTCGCGTTCATTCAGATGCTGCGCTACATCACCGACGGCGTCATCGAGCCGCGTGAAGCGGTGCGTGCGTATCACGGCGTGTTGCAAGAGTTGAAGATCGCGCCGCAGCGTTCGTTGGAAGACGACCTCAAGCTGCAAACCAACGTCATGAGTTATGGCGGCAGCGGCACGGTGATCAGTTTGCCGACTCCGTCTGCGGAAAAAGGTGAGACGACGCCAACGCCGGAAGCCGGGCGTCCGAACTTTGCGAAGATGTCGGCGAGCGAACGGCTCGGATATCACCAGGAGCGGCTCAAGCGGCTGTTTGGCGACAAGTAGACCGGTCACTCCGTGACCGGAAGATTCGAGTCACGGAGTGACTCGTCTACTTTATCCCGACGACCGAAGTTATTTCTTCGGCAAATGTTGTTCGATGGACTTCACAACTTGCTGAGCCAGCGCCTCGGACCCGGCCGGCGAGAAGTGGACGTTCTCTTTGAGCTGAATCTTGTCGAGTTGCGGCAGCGCGAACTCGTAGAGATCGTCGATCGGTACTTGCATCTCGTCCATGATCTTCTTGGCGACGGCGTTGTACTTCGGACCGTCGTCTTTGTTGCGGATGGAAGCTCCATCGGGAACTGGCGTGGTCGAGCACCAGATCAGCTTGGCGTTCGTGGCCTTCAACTGCGTGACGAGTTCGCGCAGGTTCTTTTCGTAGTCGTCGATGGGGACTTGATGCTTGTTGTCGATCAACTTGAGGTCGTGCAGTCCCCAATTGAAATGGATGACGTCCCACTGGCCGTCGCCGAGCCACTTCTTGAGATTCGCGATGCCGTTGGTGGTCGGCCCCCCGTTGGTTGGGATGCGATGCAGGTTCGCCTTTCCCGCGAGCAGCTTGCGAACCGGCAGCGTGTAGCCCATCGAGATGGAATCGCCGATCAGCAGCACGCGCGGCAGAGCGGGATCGTCAGTGATCTTCTCCAATGATGGGTTGGGCTTCTTGGCGACTGCTTTCTTCGTTGCTTCAGGCGAGCGGGGCGGCGTCAGCCCTCCGGTGGACTTCGGTGATGAAACCGGGGGGCTGACGCCGCCCCGCTCGCCAAGATCCTTGTTAGCGAACTGCTGGTTGAACAGTGTTTTGAACGGATTCTCTGCCGGAAAAACGGCGGCTTCGTTGACGAGTTGCGGTTGCACCGAGTCCCACCAGCGGTCGTATTCGTTGTCGAGTTGTTTGACGACGCCGGGGTTCTTGTCGGCGATGTCAGTCTTCTCGCCGGGATCGGATTTCAGATCGAAGAGTTGCCAGTTCTTCGTCTCGCCTTTGGAGGCGGTCACCAATTGGAATCGCGAGTTGCGGACGCTGCATGTCGCGTATTTGAACTTCGAGCGGTCGGCTCCGACCGGCCAGCGACCGACGTGCGTGAACAGTGTGCGATCGGACCAATCGGCTTGCGGGTTGCTCAGCAACGACACGAGGCTGCGGCCTTCGACTTGTTTCTGCACTTCGTCCGTCAGTTTTGCTCCGGCGAGTTCGGCGAGCGTCGGAAAGAAGTCGATGTTGGACGCGAGCCGGTCGCAATCGGCTGGCTTGAGCGTACCCGGCCAGCGCCAGAATGAACTGGCGCGAATGCCGCCGATCCACGGTGTTCCCTTTTGAGCGCGCATCCCGGCGTTGTAGACCTTTACTCCGGCAGTGCCGCCGTTGTCGTTCATGAAGATGACCAGCGTGTCACGCTCGATGCCCCACTCGCCGAGCTTTGCGAGCAGCTTGCCGACGTTGTCGTCGATGTTGGCGATCATGCCGAAGAACTTCGCGACGTCGGCATCCTTGGTCTGGTCGCTATAGCGCGCTTCATCTTCCGGTCGCACTTGCAGCGGCCCGTGCGGGGCGTTCGTCGAGATGTGTGCGTAGAACGGCTGCTTGCCCTTCGTCGCTTCGATCCACTTGAGAGCCTGAGTAAAGAAGACGTCGGTGCAATAGCCGTTGGTCTTCTCGAATTTGCCGTTGTGCAGGATCGCGGGACTGAAATACGTGTTGCCCGGCGCATCGCCGCAGCTTCCGGGATACGACTGGCCGATGCCGCCGGCTCCGTGAATGAACATCTCGTCGAACCCGCGGCGGCTGGGCCAATGATCCGGTTCATCGCCGAGATGCCATTTGCCAAAGATGCCCGTCGCATAGCCCGCCGACTTGAGCACTTGAGCCAACGTCGTCGCCGACAACGTCAGTCGTTCGCGTTCATTGATCGTATGCGTGACGCCATTGCGGAACTCATGCCGTCCGGTCATCAGCGCCGAGCGTGTCGGTGAGCAAGTCGGACTGACCATGAAGTCGGTGAAGCGGACCCCTTCGCGATGCAGCCGGTCGATGTTCGGCGTCTTCAAGATCGGATTGCCGTGACACGACAGGTCTCCATAGCCCTGATCGTCGGTCAGCACGAAAACGATGTTCGGCCGCCTGCCGGCCAGCGAATCGGCCGCAGTGACGGTCATGGACATCGAACAGACGATAAGACCCAAAACGGCGATCGAGGCTTTCATGAGTGGGACTCCTGAGGAACGGGACCGCTGGAACGGTTCGAATGTAGCCGAAGTCGAGGCGGCCGTTGAGCGAGTCCCAAAACCCTGGGGTGGACTTCGCCCGCAACCCTAAAAACATTGGAGCACGCGATCAAAGAATAAGGATTGCCGAATAAGGATCGACGAAGTGAGATGGAGAAGCGTCCCGTCTGACCCTCTGCCTTCTGCAATCCTTATTCGGCAATCCTTATTTTTCGCCCTGAATCGCGGAAGCGAAAGAATTCCTTTTTTGCCACGAGTCGAAACCAAACGCATGCAGGACAAGAGGGTGGGCTTGGTTCCCATTCACCAACCAGGATTGCATACTGTCCGCCCGTCGTTGCTAGGTGGCTTGGCCGCGTGGCCGCAGACACCCAGCGGGAATTCCACAGCAGGAGTGAATCATGCGCGCGATCCGTTTGGTGCCCTGTGTCATGGCTGGTCTGTTGGTCTCGATGAGCGCCGCTTTCGGAGCGGAGTGGGGTCTGAAAGAAGGCAGTCCGGAAATCAAATCCGCCGGGCCGCTGTCGTTTGGACCGGATGGGATTCTGTTTGTCGGGGATGCGAAAGGTGCGACGGTTTTCGCCATCGGCACTGGCGACACCAAAGGCGATCCGAGCAAGGCCGCGATCAACGTCTCCGGTGTGAACGCGAAGGTTGCCGAGTTGCTCGGTGTGAACGCCGACAAGATTGCGATCAATGATCTCGCCGTGAATCCATTGACCGGCAATGTCTTCTTGTCGGTCTCGAAGGCCGGCAGCGCGGCGCTCGTGAAGATCGCGGCCGATGGCAAGCTCAGCCAAGTCGGACTGCAAAAAGTGCCGATGCAAAAGATCGAACTGCCGAACGCTCCCGAGGACAAAGAAGTCGAGACGAAGCGTGGTAAGGCGAATCTGCGTGCCCAATCGATTACCGACATCGCGTATGCCGAAGGGAAGGTTTACGTCTCCGGTGTGGCTGGCGGATCGCCGTCCAACGTGCGCGAGATTCCGTTCCCATTCACGGACGCGAACGCCGGCACGAGCGTCGAAATCTATCATGCGGCTCACGGCCGCTTGGAAGACAACGCCGTCGTCCGCACGTTCCTGCCGATCAACATCGACGGCGAAGCGAGCCTGCTGGCCGGATTCACCTGCACGCCGCTGGTGAAGTTCCCGGTGAACACCTTGAAGCCCGGCGAGAAGACTCGCGGCACGACCGTCGCCGAACTGGGCAACATGAATCAGCCGCTGGACATGATCGTCTATCAGAAAGACGGTAAGTCCTTCCTGCTGATGGCCAACAACCGTCGCGGCGTGATGAAGATCACGACCGAAGGGATCACCAAGAATCCGGGCCTCACCGAACCGGTGCGTGGCGGCGGAGTCGCCGGCCAAACCTACGAGACGATCAAGGAACTCGAAGGAGTCGTGCAACTCGACAAGCTGAACAGCACGCACGCCGTGATCATCACGCAATCGTCCAGCGGTTCGCAGGATCTCCGCACGATCGCGCTGCCGTAATCGGTTGCTCATTGCCTTTGTCCGGCCGTTGGCTGTGAGCTGAAAGCGGATGGCTGTTATCTCAAATTGAGTTTGGGATAACAGCCATCAGCCAACGGCAACAGCTTTCGGCCGGACAATTTTTTGGCGACCCATCCCGATGGAGATTCCAGGATGATTCAGCCGGCCTTCCGAGTTTTTGTCATCGTCGCTTGCTCGATGTCAGCCGCATTCGGGCAAGGGTTATCTCCCGATGACGCAGTCAAGCGAATGAAGGTGGCTGATGGATTCGAGGTCAGCATCGTCGCCAGCGAACCGCTCGTGCGGCAGCCGGTGGCGATCGAATTCGATGATCGCGGCCGCTTGTGGGTCATTCAGTATTTGCAGTACCCGAACCCGGCGGGGCTGAAGCGCGTGCAGGTCGATCGCTTCTCGCGGACGAAATACGACCGCGTGCCGGAGCCGCCGCCGAAAGGACCGCGCGGTGCCGATCGGATTACGATCCTCGAAGACACCGACGGCGACGGCCGCATGGATCGCGGCCAGGATTTCATCGACGGCTTGAATCTCACGACGGGCATCGCGTTCGGACATGGCGGCGTGTTTGTGCTCAACGTGCCGTACTTGTTGTTTTATCCCGATCGCAATCGCGATGACGTACCGGACGGCGACCCCGAAGTGTTGCTCAGCGGTTTCGGCATGGAGGACGCTCACAGCGTCGCGAACTCGCTGACGATCGGGCCGGACGGTTGGTTGTACGGCTGCCAAGGGAGCACCGTCACCGCGAACGTGCGCGGCATTGAGTTTCAACAAGGGGTGTGGCGGTATCACCCGCTGACGCGCGCGTTTGAACTCTTCTGTGAGGGGGGCGGCAACTCGTGGGGATTGGATTTCGATCGCGTCGGCAATTTGTTCTACAGCACGAATTGGGGCGGGCATGTGTTGCTGCACGGCGTCCAAGGTGCGTACCTCGTAAAGGCATTCGCCAAACACGGAGCGTTGCATAATCCGCATGCCTACGGCTTCTTCGATCACGCGCCGCACAGAAACTTTCGGGGCGGGCATGTGACGGTCGGCGGCATCGTCTATCAAGGTGACTCGTTTCCGGATTCGTTCCGAGGCAAATACGTTGCAGGTGATCTGCTCGGCCACGGCGTGTATTGGCACGACATCGAACCGCGCGGCTCGACGTTTCAGACGGCTCACGCCGGAGAGTTGCTGATCGCGAACGACACCTGGTTCGCACCGACCGATGTGACGCTGGGGCCGGACGGAGCGATCTACGTTGCCGATTGGCATGACTCGCGAACGGCGCATCCCGATCCCGATGCTGAATGGGACCGCTCGAACGGCCGCATTTATCGCATCGCCGCAAAGGGGGTGAAGGCTACTGCGCCGGTTGATTTCGCGAAGTTGTCGAACGACGACTTGCTGAAGCTGCACTCGCATCGTAGTCAGTGGTTTGTGAGACACGCGCGACAGGAGTTGGGGCACCGCCGCGATCCATCCGTCGTGGAATCGTTGCGACAGAAGTCGCTGGCCGAGAGTGACGAAGTCGCCGCACTCGAAGCCTTGTGGACGATCCATGCCTGCGGCGTCTTCGACGAGACGCTGGCTTTCAAACTGCTCGACAGCCCTCATGCCGCCGTGCGGATGTGGACGGTGCGTTTGCTCGGCGATCCGAAGCAGGCGGTCTCGACGGAGATGGCTCATCATTTGGACGACTTCGCGGAGACCGATCCGTCGGTGCATGTGCGTCAGCAATTGGCCTGCACGGCGGCGCGTCTGCCGGCGAATCAGGCGCTGCCGATCATCAATGCGAACATCAATCGAGACATCGACAACGCCGATCCGTATCTGCCGCTGCTCTGGTGGTGGGCGGTCGAACGTCACAGCGTCGCCGGCCGAGACGAAGTGATGAAGCGCTTCGTTCGGCCATCGCTGTGGAAGTCGAAACTTGGCAGTACGACGTTGCTGCCGCGCCTTATGCGGCGTTACGCAGCCGAGGGGACGGCCGCCGATCATGCGGCGTGTCTTCAGTTGTTGCGAGCGGCTCCGAACGATGACGAACGAGATCGGTTGTTGGCAGCGCTGCTGGCGGGATGGCGAGAAGCTCCGCGCGGATTGCCGTTCACAAAGTCCGCCCCGTTGTCGCCGGAACTAGCGAATCTCGTGGTGTCGCGCTGGCAGGCGAAACCGGATGACGGCACGTTGCTCGCGTTTGCCCTCGCGCTGAAGCATCGCCCGGCCTACGACCGCACGCTGAAGGAATGTCTGAATTCGCTAGCGGACGCGAATCGCCGCGCAGCGTTGTTGACGATGCTCTCCGAAGTCGTCGAACGAGACTCGACGGAGCCGTTGTTGCTTTTGGCCTTGTCGCCCAACGAGCCGGAGTCTGTCCGAGAGGCGGCACTCGTCGCCGTCTTACGGCTCGGCGAAAAAGCGGTCACGTCACGATTGCTGGTCGAGCTTCCGAAGTTCTCGCCGAAGGTGAATGCTCGTGCGATCGAACTGTTGCTGGGACGCGAGCCGTCAGCCGCTGCGTTGCTGAGATCCGTCGACCGAGGGGTGCTCAAAGCAAGCAACATCCCGGTCGATCAAGTCCGTCGTGTCGCGCTGTTCGAGGATGGTGAACTCGACGCGCTGGTGACGAAGCACTGGGGCAAGCTGGGCGCGGCGACTCGCGAAGAGAAGTTGGCCGAAGTGCGGCGGCTCAACAACGATTTGCGAGCGGCCGGTGGCAACGCCGAAGCCGGCAAGGTGGTCTTCAGGAAGCTGTGCGCCACATGCCATCAGTTTCGTGGCGACGGGACAAAGCTCGGTCCGGACCTCACAACTGCCAATCGCAAGGACCGCGATTATATGCTGATCAGCCTGGTCGATCCGAGCGTGGTCATCCGCAAGGAATTCCTCAGCCATGTGGTGCAGATGCAAGACGGCCGGGTACTCAACGGGCTGATCGTCGAGCGGACCGACGCGGGGCTGACATTGGCCAACGCGAAGAACGAACGAGTCACGCTCGCCGTGGCCGACATCGAGGAGCTGCGCGAATCGCCGGTCTCGCTGATGCCCGACGACCAATACAAGCAGCTCAAGCCGCAAGAACTCCGCGATCTGTTCGCGTACCTCGCGCAGGATTGAATAGAATCAGATTCGTCGTAGCCACGTTCGCCAGAACGTGAGCGAACCGGCGAAGACCCCAAGTTCTGGCGAACGTGGCTACGAGGAGGAATGCCGACCATGCACGAATCTCCGGGACTTCGATTTCGGCAAGCGATGGAAGCCGAACGGCCATTACAAGTGGTTGGCGCGATCAATGCCTATTGCGCTCGTCTGGCGGAGCGAGCCGGGTTTCGAGCGATTTACTTGTCGGGAGCGGGTGTCGCCAACGCGGCGTTTGGTTTTCCGGACTTGGGAATGACGTCGCTCAATGATGTCGTCGAGGAGGCGCGGCGCATCACGGGAACGACGGGCCTGCCGCTGCTCGTCGATAGCGACACCGGTTGGGGCAGTCCGCTGACGATCGCTCGGACGGTCCAGGAGATGACTCGCGCGGGAGTCGCGGCGATTCATCTGGAAGATCAGGTGGATGCCAAACGCTGCGGACATCGTCCTGGTAAGCAATTGGTCTCTGTGGAAGCCATGTGTGATCGACTGAAGGCCGCGGCCGATGCGCGGACGGACGACAGCTTCGTCTTGATGGCTCGCACGGATGCGGCGGCCGTCGAGGGGCTGGATGCGGCGATCGCGCGTGCGGCTCGATACGTCGCAGCCGGCGCGGACATGATCTTCGCGGAAGCGCTGACGGAACCCGACCACTTTCGGCGATTTGCTCAGGGGGTGAGCGTTCCGGTGCTGGCGAACATGACCGAGTTCGGCCGCAGCCCGCTACTGACCGTCGAGGAATTGCGCGATCTCGGCATTCGGCTGGTGCTGTATCCGCTGACGGCGTTTCGCGCCATGAACTTCGCGGCCGTGAGCGCGTATGCGACGCTGCGATCGGTGGGAACCCAGAAGGCTTTGCTGCCGTCGCTGCAAACGCGAGAAGAACTGTATGACGTGCTCGATTATCACTCGTTCGAGGCACGACTGGATCGCGAAACAATGTAGTCGGGTCACTCCGTGACCCGAATTTCCGGTCACGGAGTGACCGGTCTACGGAAAGGCTAAACAATGACTTCCAATCCAACGATGGGACTGGCCGGCGTGGTGGCTGGCCGCACGTCGCTCAGCACGGTCGGCAAAGAAGGCTGCGGGCTGACGTATCGCGGCTACTCGATCGAAGACCTCGCCGAGCGATCCACGTTTGAAGAAGTCGCGTGGCTGCTGCTGCGCGGCGAGTTGCCGACCTCTCCGCAGTTGACGGATTATCGCACACGCTTGCAGAGCCTGCGCGAACTGCCGGCCGGGTTGAAGGCCGTCCTTGAACAGCTTCCCGAAACGGCGCATCCGATGGACGTGCTGCGGACCGGCTGCTCGGCACTCGGCTGTTTGGAACCGGAATTGGCGACGTCAGGCACGTTCGATGTGGTCGATCGGTTGCTGGCGACGTTTCCATCAATGCTGGCCTATTGGCATTGGTTTCAAACGCGGACGATGCGGATCGAAACTCATTCGGAAGAGGATTCGATGGCCGGTCACTTCCTGCATCTGCTGCATGGCCAGCGGCCGAGTGAGCTTCATCGGCAAGCCTTCGATGCGTCGCTGATCCTGTACGCCGAGCATGAATTCAACGCCTCGACCTTCACCGCACGGGTTGTGACTTCCACGCTGTCCGACTTCTATTCCGCGATCACCGGCGCGATCGGCACGCTGCGCGGGCCGTTGCATGGCGGAGCCAACGAGGCGGCGTTCGATTTGATCAACGAATTCGCCTCGCCCAATGACGCCGAGCGGGGCGTGCTGGAGAGGCTGGCTCGTAAGGACAAGATCATGGGCTTCGGGCATCGTGTCTATCGTGACTGCGATCCCCGCTCGCCGATCATCCAGCAGTGGGCCAAGCGATTGGCGGATGAAGTTGGCGATACGCGGCTCTATCCCGTTTCGGAACGTATCGAAGCGGTCCTGCGGCGCGAGAAGAAGCTGTTTCCGAATCTCGACTTTTACAGCGCGAGTGCGTTTCACTTCCTCGGCATTCCGACATTGTTCTTCACGCCGTTGTTCGTGTTCTCGCGAACGGCTGGCTGGGGAGCGCACATTTTGGAACAACGCTCGGAGAACCGCTTGATCCGTCCAACGGCTGACTACATCGGGCCGGAGCCGCGCGCGTTTGTGCCGCTGGAAGTTAGAAGAACGGTATAACGGCCAACGGCTTTCGGCGGTCGGCTTCCGGCCGAAAGCCGATCGCCGTCAGCCGATCGCCGTAGTACCGTTTTTCAGGATTGAAGAATGCCCGACGACATCATCGAACAAATCGCCGACTACGCTTCCTCGCCGCTCGCAGCCAGCGACGAAGCCTTTGCAACCGCGCGACTCTGCTTGCTCGACAGCGTCGGCTGCGGATTGCTCGCGTTGAACTTTCCTGAATGCACCAAGCTGCTCGGCCCCGTCGTTCCGGGTGCGGTCTTGTCCGGCGGCGCGCGAGTGCCGGGGACGAACTTTGAATTGGACCCGGTTCAAGCGGCCTTCAACTTCGGCGCAATGGTGCGCTGGCTGGACTACAACGACACTTGGCTGGCGGCCGAGTGGGGGCATCCGTCGGACAATCTGGGCGCGATCCTGATGACCGCCGATTGGCTCAGCCGACGCGGCCAGTCGCTGACGATTCGCGATGTGCTCGTGGCGATGATTCAGGCGTATGAGATTCAAGGCGTGCTGGCGCTGGCGAACGGGTTCAATCGCGTGGGACTCGATCATGTGCTGCTGGTCCGCATCGCTTCGACGGCTGTGACGACGCAGATGCTGGGCGGTTCGCGTGAGCAGATCTTCAACGCGGTCAGCCAGGCGTGGGTCGATGGCGGCGCGCTGCGGACGTATCGGCACGCGCCGAACACCGGGGCGCGCAAGAGTTGGGCGGCGGGAGATGCGACGCGCCGAGCGGTCCAGTTGGCGTTGTGGACAATGTCTGGCGAGAAGGGTTATGCGACCGCGTTGACGACTCCGACATGGGGCTTTCAAGACAGTCTGTTTCGAGGGAAACCAATCACGCTGGCTCGGCCGCTGGGCTGCTATGTGATGGAGAACATCCTCTTCAAAGTCTCGTTCCCGGCGGAGTTTCACGGGCAAACGGCGGTCGAGGCCGCGCTGCGACTGCATCCGCAGGTGCGCGATCGCTGGGATCAGATCGAACGCATCCGCATCGAGACGCAAGAGTCGGCCGTGCGAATCATCGCCAAGAGCGGCCCGCTGAAGAACCCGGCCGACCGCGATCACTGCCTGCAATACATGGTTGCCATCGCGCTGCGGCACGGATCGCTGACCGCCGAACACTACGAAGCCGAAGCCGCCGCCGATCCGCTCATCGACCGGCTGCGCGAACGGATGGAAGTTGTCGAAGAGCCACGCTACTCGCGCGAGTATCTCGATCCCGACAAACGGTCGATTGCAAATGCCGTGCAGGTTTGCTTCGCGGATGGAACGCAGACGGAACGAATGGAAGTCGAATATCCGCTCGGACATCGTCGGCGTCGCGAGGAATCTCGGCCGGCACTCGTCGACAAGTTCGTGAGTAATGCGTCCACTCGGTTGCCAGCGGAGTCGGTGGCGAAACTCGCGACGTTGTTTCGGGACACCGACCGCTGTGATGGGTTGACCGTTCCCGACTTTGTGAACCTCACTTATTCGGAATGATTTGGAATTCGGAAATGGTGAAAAATGGTTGGGTGAAAGATGAGACAAGAATCAGGAGAATCGACTCTCAATGATCACCGCCCCATTTTTCACCCAACCATTTTTCACCTTCTGCCTTCTGCCGTTCGCTCACCAAAGTTGAAACCATGCCGACTCTCTCCGAACTCACGCAACAGATTCAGCAACAGGAGGCGACTCTGCGCGAGGGTGGCGGCGCGTCGGGGCAGGATCGGCAACGACGGCTCGGACGGATGACTGTTCGCGAACGGATCAACGAGCTATTCGATCCGGACACGCCGTTTCGAGAGCTTGGCTTGTGGGCCGCATGGCAGATGTACCCCGAATGGGGCGACGTGCCGGCGGCCGGAGTCGTCACCGGTATTGGGCAAGTGCATGGCCGCTCGGTGTTGGTGGTCGCGAATGACGCGACGGTCAAAGCGGGGGCGATGTTTCCGCAGTCGGTGAAGAAGCTGCTGCGGGCTCAACGGATCGCGATGACATTTCGCATGCCGTTGGTGTATCTCGTGGATTCGTCGGGCGTGTTCTTGCCTCTGCAAGACGAAATCTTTCCGGATGAGGATGACTTCGGCCGCATTTTTCGGAACAACGCAGTGATCTCGGCGATGGGCATTCCGCAGTATTCTGCCGTGATGGGGAACTGCGTGGCGGGCGGAGCATATCTGCCGGTCCTCTCGGACACGTTATTGATGACCGAGGGGAGTCAGCTTTATCTCGCCGGGCCGGCGCTGGTCAAAGCGGCGATCGGACAGAAGGCCGATCCCGAAGAGCTCGGCGGAGCGAAGATGCACGCGGAAATCAGCGGCACGGTCGATTACCGCGAACCGGACGACCGTGCGTGCTTGCAACGGCTGCGGTCGTTGATTGAGCTGCTGCCCAAGAAACCCGAAGCGTCAGCGAGGGAGGATGGCGGCACTCCCTCGCCGACGCTTCGGGTTACATCGCCGGAGCCCGACCCATCCGATCTCGACACGATCGTGCCGGGGACCGAGCGTGCCGAGTTCGACATTCACGACGTGCTCGCGTGCGTGGTCGATGCCGATTCGCTGCAAGAGTTCCGTGCGGACTACGGGCACACGATCGTGACGGCATTTGCGAAGATCGCTGGCCGAGCCGTCGGGATCGTGGCCAATCAATGTCAGCGCTGCCATTCGGCGACTGGCGAGTTGCAGATTGGCGGCGTGCTGTATGCCGACTCGGCCGAGAAGGCCGCGCGGTTCGTGATGGAGTGCAATCAGACGAAGGTGCCGATTGTCTTCTTCCAAAACGTGCAAGGCTTCATGGTCGGCCGGCAGGCCGAGCAATCCGGCATCATTCGTTCGGGTGCCAAGCTGGTGAACGTCGTCAGCAACAGTGTGGTGCCAAAGCTGACCGTCGTGATTGGCGGTTCGTTCGGAGCCGGCAATTACGCACTGTGTGGCAAGGCATACGATCCGTGGTTGATTCTCGCCTGGCCGAACGCGAAGTACGCGGTCATGGGAGCCGAACAAGCCGCCGACACACTGCTGACTCTGCGAGTGCGCGATGCCGAACGCGGAGGACGCACATTGTCCGACGATGATAAGAAACGATTGCGCGACGAAATTCGGCAGCGCTACACGGACCAAACCGACATCCGTTACGGAGCCGCTCGCGGCTGGGTCGATGCGATCATCGCGCCGGCCGAGACACGCGATTGGTTGGCGACGGCATTGAGTTTGATCCCGGAAGGGACGACGCGCGGCGAGTTCCGCACGGGGATGATGCAGATGTAGGTTGGGACTCCGTCCCGACCGGGTCGGGACGGAGTCCCAACCTACATTGCGGCGACGCCGCGTTGACCGGAATTCGCCAGTTTCGCGGCGATCAGAATCGCCTCGATCATTCCGCTGGGATCGGCGGGGCGTTGCCAGGCGATGTCGAACGCGGTGCCGTGGCTGGGGCTGGTGCGGACGATCGGCAGGCCGAGCGTCACGTTCACGGCGGATTGAAAGCCGATCAGCTTGAAGGCGATGTGCCCTTGGTCGTGATACATCGCGACAACCGCGTCGAACTCACCAGCGGCGGCTCGGCGGAAGAGCGTGTCGGCGGGAAGCGGACCGGTGACGTTGATTCGTCCGCGATCGCGAACGAACTGTACGGCGGGAGTGATGATGCGTGATTCTTCGTCGCCGAAGATCCCCTCTTCGCCCGCGTGAGGATTGAGGGCGCACACCGCGATGCGCGGAGCAGGACAGCCGACGCGGCGCATGAAGCCGTCGATCAGTTCGATCTTCTCCGCAACACCTTCTGTCGTGAGCAGGTCCGGCACGCTGCGAATCGACGTGTGCAGCGTGACGTGAACGACGCCGAGACCGTGAATTGATTTCACGGCAATGCCACTCGGCAGGAGCAGCATCATGCCGAAGTCGCGCACGCCGCAGACTTCGGCAAGGATTTCCGTATGGCCGGGATACTTCAGTCCGGCGAGATGCAGCGCGGCTTTGCTGAGCGGCGCGGTCGTGATCGCGGCGACTTGTTTGGTCAGCGCGGCGTTCGCGGCGGCGACGAGGTATTCGTAAGCCGCTCGACCGGCACGCGCGTCGTTGTGGCCGGGAGGAACTTCGATGACGTTCTGCGGTGCGGTCGGTGGATTCCAACAAGCCAAGGTGTTGAGCGGCGATATTTCGTTCGGCTGTGCGACTTCAGCAATTGCGATCTTTAGGCCGCTGTGAGCGATTGCTCGCCGCACGACATCGGAATGTCCGACGATGACTGGGCGGCACACGGCGACGACTCGCGGATCGGCACACGCTCGCACGGTGACTTCGGGTCCGATGCCGGCGACATCGCCGAGAGTGAGTGCAATTGTGGGATGCGGCGTAGGCATGAAAGTAGGTCAGCCTTTCCAGGCTGACCCGATCAACAGTTGACGCGATTTTGCCAATTCGGGTCAGGCTGGAAAGCCTGACCTACGGGACGGCATCGTAGACGTCGGCTCGATCCAGCGGGATGCCGGCGCGATCTTTGTTGGAGAGCAGCGGTTCCTCGGTCAGCGGCCATTCGATGCCGAGGGCCGGGTCGTTCCAAAGCAGCGTTCGTTCGTGTTCCGGGAAATAATAGTCGGTGCATTTGTAGGTGAAGTCGGCGGAGTCGCTCAGCACGCAGAAGCCGTGAGCGCATCCGGGGGGGACGAACACCTGCTGGCAAGTTTCGTCGCTGAGTTCGAATCCCAGCCAGCGTCCGAAGGCTGGCGACGTCTTCCGCAGATCGACCACGACATCGAAGATCTTGCCGCTGAGCACCTGCACCAACTTTCCTTGCGGATGCAGAATCTGATAGTGCAAGCCGCGCAGAGTCCCTTTTGACGAGCGTGAGAAATTGTCCTGCACGAACTCGGCGGCGATGCCCGCGTCACGGTAGCGGCGACGCTGAAACGTCTCGGTGAAGAAGCCGCGCGGGTCTCCAAACACCTTGGGCTGAATCACCAGCAAGCCAGGGATCGCAGTGGTTTCGATGTGCATGAGAATTACGCATTGGTGGCGATGGTTCTTTGGATGATCGCGTCCCATTCTTCGGCGGCGACAGGTTTGGCTTCATCGGACAACATGACTGGGATGTCATCCTTCACTTCATATCGCAGGCGACACGATTCTTTGCGGCACAAGAAACTGTTCCCATCGACCAATAGCTTGGATCGGCAAGCAGGGCAGACGAGCAGTTGGGCGTAGGGTTGAAGGTCGATCGACATCGGAGTCCTGTTGGCTTCTCTGTTCTGCAAACGGTGAGAATCTTGTTTTGTTGAGAAGATTTTGAAGTTGCCGAGTGCGTGTTGCCTTTACTCCGAAGGAGTTTTGTCTCACAGCCCAGGGTTGCCACGCTTCGCGGCTACCCTGGGTCACGTTGGTCAAATTGAGTTCTACCCCGCATGGGGTTGCGTCATTCGTCGTTCGGCGATGACGCAACCTCATGCGGGGTAGATCGTGACGTTGCGACTCCAACCCAGGGTAGCCGCGAAGCGTGGCAACCCTGGGCTATGTGACTCAATCCCTTCGGGATAAAGGCAGGTTGCAAACTTCATTGCAGATGTTTCATTGCGGCTCTGCCGCTCCAAGTTTATGTCGCGTCTCTGTGGTGCCTGCATTCATGCCTTCGGACTGAGAACACCACAGAGACGCGACAAGACACAGAGAAAAGACCACGTCCCTGAGATTCGTTCGTATCAGACAAGTTGAGCGCCCGACTTCCGGCTCTCAGAATCCGCGCAACGCGCGGATGTCGTCGAATGTGCGGAGTTGATAGCCGATCTGGACGTAGTCCAGCAACCGGCAGAGACAACGGACCGCGACACCCAAACCATCCGGGCCGCTGAAGCCGCCGAATTGACCGCCACCTTTCAGGTGCGGTTCGACTTCCAGGAAGAAGCCGGGTGCGCCGAGCGACTTGATCCGCTTTTCGAGTTTCGGCAGGTGCTCGCGCAGGTCTTTGAGCACCAGATCGTGTCCGCCGTCACCGCGATCGGCGGGGACGAAGTTCTTCAGCCCCTCTTCATCGACGGTGCCGGTCCAGGTCAACGACGGGTCGATCTTGTAGTCCTTGATGTGCATCCAACCGAGATGGTCGCGCATCGCGAGGTACTCTTCGTAGCACTGCATCGGCGTCTTGTTCTGACAGGCGACGTTGCCGCCGTCGAAGATCAGCAGCATGTTTTTGCGTTTCACCGCGCGAGCCAGCTTGGCCATCATCGGGCCGGTATCGCCGATTAAGTTCGGTTCGATTTCGAGGCCGTAGACCAGTCCCGCTTTCGCGCACAGGTCGGCGATCTGACCGATCTGATCGACCGCTTGCTGGAAGTACGGTTTGGGATCTTCGCCGCGCGGCGGATAGAACGAGAAGCCGCGGATCAGTCGCGAGTCGAGTTCTTTCGCGGCGTTGATCGTCGCGGCGACTTCCGTCTTGAGGTACTCCTTGAACGGCACGAATTTGTTGTGCGAGCCGTCCTCTTTGTCCTTCAGCTTCACCTTGCCGATGCGCGAGCCGATGCTCGTGACGCGGACACCGTATTCGACGTGCAACTTGGCAAGCGTTTGGTACTCCACCTTGCTGAGCGTGACGACGTGCTTCACCTCGCCGGTCGAGTTCACGTCGATGAATCGCGGGCTGTAGTTTTTCAAACCAACAGCGGCGAGCGCGGAGAGTTGTTCGAGCGCGGTCTTGTGATTCGCGGCTTCATCGGCGAAGGCGCTGAGGATCACTTGCGGAGCAGCGGTCATGCGGGAGTCCTTCAGGGGGGCGAATCTGAAAAGACTAGCACGACGCGCAAGCGAGTGATTTCGGTCGGAACCACTCGCTTGCGCGTCGTGCTAGTTTGGAAATTACGTCTAATTCGTTTTGGCGAATTTGTCGGCCTTCACTTTGATCACGCCGAGGTCTTTTGATTTGCCGTTCTCGATCTTGATCTTCACGGCTTTCTCGACGTAGCCGGCGCGTTCGTGCCAGTAGCGGAACTCGAGTTCGCCGACGGGCAGTTTTTCGATCTTGAACTTGCCGTCCTTGTCCGAGACGACAGCATACGGATGGTCGAGAATCAAGACGTAAGCCGTCATCCAAGGATGGATGCCGCACTTGATTTGCGTGGGATTGGTTTCGGCGACTTTCACCTTCCACGTTAATCCTCCGCGCGACTTCGCGGCGACCGCGAAATTGACCGGGTCATTCTTGAGCGGGTTCGTCTGCGTGTTATGCAGGCAGTCGTCCATCGACTTGACGTCGAGAAGCTGATCCGTCCGCATCACGAGCGCGTGCGGCAGATACCGACACAGCTTCTGGTCGAGGACGACTTCCTTATCCTTGGAAGCCTTCAGGTCGGGATGCACCTTCGGTTTCTCCTTCGCCGGGATGAAGACAAAGATGTTGGCGATCCCCTTGTTGTCCTTGTTGATCACCAATTCGTCGGTCAGCGCCGTCTTGGCGCAAATCGGTTCTTTGGTGCTATCAACTTCGTCGGGAGCGGGAATATCACCGTCGAAAATGAATTGCCCCGTGAGATCTCCCCACTGGGCTTGGGCGGTAGACGTCAACGGCAGGACGCTGGTCATCAACGTGGCCACCAGCACGGCTCGTCGCAGAACAGAGTTGAATTTCATGATGGAACCTTCGTAAACGATGGACTCGGAAATTGGTGGGCTGCCCGATGCTGGGCAGTTCGCGGCGAGTAGGCGAGTCACTCCGTGACTCGCAGATTCCGGTCACGGAGTGACCGGTCTACTTTGTTTGCCTTGGGCGGCGGCAGACTAGCGAACCGACTCGGCAAGGTGAATCGCCACGCGGTGATCAGGTCGCTGTGGCGGCGAGAAACTCGGTGATCCAAGTGAATTCGGCAAGCCAGCGGGACTACACCGGCTCGGCGCAATTGTCTCGATTTTGAGTCATCAAACTTGTCGTCGAGAGTTCTGTCTTAGCACCGCGACGCCGATATATCAGGAAGAGCCTGTCAGGACGACACGCTCAAGCTGGCTGAATCTGTTCGGCCTTTACGAATGGGAAGGGATGCCCGATGCGAGCCAATCTCGCCACGATCACCGTGTGTTTGCTGAGTGGTGTGACGCTGCTCGCCACTGAGCCGGGACGGTTGCCCCGGTCGACCGCTAACACCAACCAGACACAACCGACTCGCGTCAAAGGTCGGAGCACACCAATCTTGTTGGTGAGTTCGTTGGCCTTTGGCGAGGAACTCTGGCCGGACGAGACTCCGAAAAACGGCGAGTACCAACTCGTGCCACCGAAGCAGGTCTTTGGTCCGCCGGAAGGCGAACCGCGCAAGACGCTCTTTCAATGGAGCTACGGCACCTCGTTCGAAGGGGGCATCGACCTGGAGAAAGATGCCATCCAAACCGACCGTCCCGATTTCGTGGAAGCCAGCACGACCGTCGGTAAAGGGGTGCTGCAAATCGAAAGCGGCTACACCTACACCCGCAACAAGGACGCGGACGACAACTCGATCACACACAATGCTGGCGAGGTCTTGATGCGGTACGGCGTGCTGCAAGACTGGCTGGAGTTGCGGTTGGGCGTGTTTCCATTCAGCCAAGTCCAGGGCAATCCCTCGCCAGCCGTCACGAACAGCGGTCTGGAGGACTTGTATCTGGGAGCGAAGATTGGCCTCACTCCGCAAGAAGGCTGGTGGCCGGAAATGTCGTTGGTCCCGCAGATGACCGTGCCGACCGGACATGACTCGGTCACGTCGGGCAAGTGGCTGCCGGGCATCAATTGGTTGTACGGCTGGGACGTCAACGACTTCATTGGAGTGGGAGGCAGCACGCAGTTCAACGGCGCTGTGGATGGCACGACCGCTCACAAATACACGGAATGGGCGCAGGCCATCACGATCAACTACGCCCTGACCGAGGACGTCGGAGCCTACACCGAATGGTTTGCCCTCTTTCCGTCGGGAGCGGACACCGAGCAGGTCCAACATTACATCGACGGCGGCTTCACCTATCGGCCGACGCTCGACATGCAATTTGATATTCGTGCCGGCATCGGCCTGACGGATGCCTCGGACGATTACTTCGTCGGCACCGGCTTTTCGATCCGCATCAAGTGACGTGCTGAAGTTCAGGCTTTAGCCTGTGAGCCGGTTCGGCGACGAGCATCGCCGGAAGGTCGAACTTCAGCGGGATCAACATGGTCGAGCGTTATCGGCGGCGCAAGGGACAGTCCAAGCTGCTGGGCAATCATCAGAAGTGCTGGCTGTGGGGACGGAATGTCGTTACCGAGACGCTGTGCGCGGCTCGCTGGCCGGTGCTGGAACTGCATGTCGCGGGCAGCTTGCCAGAAGAGGAATTGGCCTTCATCGAACAGTGGTCGCAATCCAACGACGCGGCATTGAGCATTGAACCGGCCGAGCGGCTGACGAGTCTCTGCCACTCGCGCGAGCATCAAGGCTACCTCGCCAAGATGGCCGAATTTCCTTACGACCGCGTCGAGGACGCGCTGGCCACCACAAAGGCTCCGCCACTGTTCGCGATCCTCGACGGCCTGCAAGACCCGCACAACTTCGGAGCCGTGATCCGCTCGGCACACATGCTCGGCGTCGATGCGCTGTTCGTGCCGATTCGCGGACAGGTCGAGGTCACGGCCCAGGTTGCTCGCAGTTCGGCCGGAGCGGTCAATCACATCCGCATCGCGCAAGCCGACGATCTGGTCGCGCTGGCAGCCCAATTGCGATCACGCGGCATACGAGTCATCGGCACGAGCCAACGCGCGGTGCATCCAATCTTTGAGTGCGAACTTTCCGGTGCGATCGCCGTCGTCATCGGCAACGAGGGCACCGGTATCCGCGATGAGTTACTCTCCGCCTGTGACGAACTGGTCACGGTTCCGCAGTTCGGAGCGGTCGAGTCCCTAAACGCTGCCGTCTCCGCCGGAATCCTATTTTACGAAGCGCAACGTCAGAGACACGGTGTTCGGTCGAAAGCCGAGAGCTGAAAGCCGAAAGCCGTTCTCTCAATCCCTCCGCTTGGATGAACTCCCCAGTATGGCCGTTGAACTCAAAAACCCACACAGCGTCCTCGCCGTGATTCAAACCCGGCCGCTCGACGTGATCGATATTCAGGTCGCGACCGACGTGCCGAGTCCCGCTTGGTCGGAAGTTCTGGACATTGCTAAGGCGAACGCCATCCGAATCATTCGCGGCGGACGTTCGCAGTCGCGCGATCGGCGTGGCGGCGAGAAAGAAGGTCGCGAGACCGGCATCTTCGCGAACGTGCGCGAGCATGCCGACATGTCGCTCGAAGAACTCTTCGCCGATGCCGTGACGCGAGCCAACGGACACGGACTCTGGCTGGCGCTCGACAACCTGCAAGACCCGCACAATGTCGGAGCGATCTTTCGCTCGGCCGCGTTCTTCGGAGTGCAAGGGATCGTCGTCACGAAGGACCGCTCGGCTCCGCTCAACGGCGCGGTGTACGACGTCGCCACCGGCGGCGTTGAGCATGTGCCGTTTACGCTGGTCCCAAATCTGTCGCGTGCCGTCGCGGTCGCAAAGGAGTCGGGCCTGTGGGTGCTCGGCACGTCCGAGCACGCGGCGGATGACGTCTCACAAGTGGACCGCGGACGCCCGTGGCTGCTGATCGTCGGCAACGAAGAAAAGGGGATGCGCCGCCTGACCACCGAACACTGCGACTCCGTCTGCCGTATCACTCCGATTGGCGAAGTGACCTCGCTGAATGTCTCGGTGGCTACGGGCATCTTGATCGCGACGTTGAGTCACTCGTAAAACGCTCGCTGCTACTTGTCCGCCTCGGCCTTCTTCGCTTTCGATTCGATCCGGACTTTCGTCACCGGAATCGCGAGTCGCTGATCGTCAAAGAATTGCTTCGCCGAGATTCGCATCGGGACAACCACTAAATCAAATTCCTCAGTCCGATCCGGAGCCTGCATTTCGATCTCGTAGGAAAAGAGCAGTTTGTCTTCTCGGATCGACGGGCCGACCCAGGTCTGCCCGACCAATTGGCGACCATCCTTTTCCTTTCGCAGTTCGGCGAATACCAGCGGAGTGTCTTGGCCAATAATCGCTGAGCCAAACGTTCCCTTAACAAGGAATAACTCACCCGGACCGACACGGTAGAGCTTCTTGGGTTGATCGACGTCGATCTCCACTCCGCTCGATTTGGGACGCCGGATGATCCAATCGTTCTCGGTGATGCCCTCGCGCTGGACGATCTCGAATTCGACTACCGATTGAACTTGCCGCACTGAATCCAGACGCATCCGCAGAATCGTTTTGCCCCCCTTCCAGCCAGGGCTGCCGGGAATCAAGGTTCCCAGAAACTGTCCATCCTCCTGTGTGGGAATCGTGACGCCTCCCATCGGAATGAATCGCTCATCGTCTAAGCGATGGAGCACTTGAATCTCGACTTGGGTCCGCAAAGCCGGAACGACTCGGCCAGAAAACGCGATGGATGCGGTGGACGTGTATTTGTCACCGGGCTTCGGCCCTCCCCCGGCCACGATTACTGGCCGATCTCCGGCGTGCAGGGCGGCGGTCATCCATCCCAAATAAACCACAATCGCAGTGTGCAGGCTGAGCTTCATGATTTCCTTCTCCATGCTTTTGGGGTTGTGGAATTCTAGGCCATTCTCTTCGCGATTCTTCTTCTCACTCGTCACCAGGCGAACCGCGCATGCGTTTGGTGTCGGAGCGGAGTCGTTTGTCGTTCAAGCGGCGAGTCTTTGAGCCTTTTGTCGGTTTGGTCGGCCGACGCTTCTTCGGCGGCACCGCGATCTCTTTCAGCCAGCCGGTCAGTTGTTCAAGACAGCCGATCCGATTGAGCAATTGGCTGCGCGATTTCTCGCACGAGATCAGGATGCTGCCATCGGTCAGCAGTTTCGAGGCGAACCGGACGGCGAAACGTTGCCGCACATCGTCCGGCAGGCTCGGCGATTCCAGCGGCCGCCAGCGGAGCGTTGCTTTCGAGTTCACCTTATTGACATTCTGCCCGCCGGGGCCGGAGCTGCGGGCGAATTGGAAGGTGAACTCGTCATGCGGAATCTGAATCCGACCGGTGACGGCCAGCACGTCTTTCGTCGAGTCAGCGTCTTCAATCTTGTCTTTGGAAGCGGTCATGGAATCTCGCCGTGTGGATTGCAACGTGGTCGAGGTCTAAACTGCCGCGTAACCCTGAACCCTGGAGGTTTCCATGAGCTTTCCACGAATGGTGCGAGTGCGGCAGACGTTTGACGCGACGCGCGTGAACGATATTCCCGGCGAAGTCGAGCGGCAACTGGCGACGCTCGCTCTCGGCAAAACGGTTCGCCCCGGACAGACGGTCGCGATCACCGCCGGCAGCCGAGGCATCGCGAACATCGCGATCATTATCAAGGCCGCGTGCGATCACGTGCGCTCGCTGGGAGCCAAACCAATCATCGTCCCCGCGATGGGCAGTCACGGCGGCGGAACTCCTGAGGGTCAGCGCCAGATCATTGAAGGTTACGGAGTCACCGAAGCCTTCACCGGCGCGGAGATTCGCGCGTCGATGGAAACCGTCATCGTCGATACGACGCCGCAAGGCATCCCGGTTCACTTCGACAAGCACGCCTTCAACTGCGACCACGTCATGGTCGTCGGCCGAGTCAAACCGCATACCGGATTCGTCGGGCCGGTCGAATCGGGCTTGCACAAGATGATGCTGATCGGACTGGGCAAGCACGAAGGAGCGAAGATCTATCACCGGGCGATCTTGGATTTCAATTTCCTGGAAATCATCCGCGCCGTTGCCGACGTCGTCCTGAAAAAGTGCCGAGTCGTCGCCGGCTTGGCGATCGTCGAGAACGCTTACGACGAGACCGGAATGATCGCGGCTGTCGCTCCGTCGGAATTCTTCCAACGTGAAAGCGAGCTGCTGACACAAGCTCGTACATGGCTGCCACGGTTGCCGTTCAGCAGCATCCAAATGCTGATCATCGACCAGATCGGCAAGAACATCAGCGGCACGGGCATGGACACAAACGTCATCGGCCGGAAGTACAACGATCATGCCGCGACCGATCAGGACGACGTCTCGGTCAAACGCATCTTCGTGCGTGGGCTGACCGAGGAAACACACGGCAACGCCACCGGCATCGGCCTCGCGGAGTTCACGAACTCACGTACGATTCAGCAGGTCGATCGGAAGATTACCGCCATCAATTGTTTGACCGGTGGCCATCCGACGGCCGCGATGCTGCCGATCGCCTGCGACACCGACCGCGAAGTCCTCGCCGCCGCGCTTCCGACGCTCGGCTTGGTCGAACCGCCGAATGCGAAGATCGTCCACATCTCCAACACGCTGCATTTGAGCGAGGTGCTCATCAGCGAAGCGTATCTGCCGGAGATTCAGAAACGTTCCGACCTGACGGTGTTGTCCGGCCCGGCCGACATGGCGTTTGATGCGGAGGGAAATCTGCATCCGGTCTTCGACAAACACTGATCGAGTCCGTTCCACCGTAGCCCGGACGCCTACGTCCGGGCCGTTCGGACGTAGGCGTCCGAACTACAAATTCGGCTACTTGCCGTCGCTCTGCACGACGACGAAGGACTTGCCGGTCGGACTGCTAATCAGCAGCGTGACTCCGTCCTTGAGCGACGCGGTCTTGAGGGCCTCGTCGAACTCCTTCAGCGAGGCGATCTTCTTGCCGCCGAATTTCTCGATCACTTGTCCGACGGCGATGCCTGCTTGAGCGGCGGCGCTGTTGGGATCGACTCCGCTGACCACGACCCCCGCGACCTTGTCTTCAAAGCCGAGTTCTTTCGCCGCGCTCTCGGTCAATTCTTTGACCTGTAATCCGAGTGCATTGAAGGATTCTTCTTTGGGCTGCGGGTTCTGTCGCCCTCGGCCATCTCCATTACCCGGCCGGCCACCACCCGCGAGGAAGTTTTCGGGCATCTCACGCACGGTGATCGGGACTTCCAACTTCGCTCCGTCGCGAACGATCAGAGCTTTATAGATCTTGTCGATCTCCAGGCGTTCGACCACGGCTTGCAGCATCTGGGTGGTCGCGACCTTGCGACCGTTGAGTTCCAGAATGACATCCCCCTCTTGCAGCTTGGCATTGGCGGCCGGCGAATCAGGTCCGATCCGCGCGATGAGCGCGCCGTCCACGCCGTCGAGCTTCAAGCTCCGCGATAGGGCGGAGGTCAGCGGTTGAATTTGAATGCCGAGATAGGCTCGACGGACCTTGCCGTGCGTGATGAGTTGCTGGCTGATCCATTTCACCATGTTGACCGGAATCGCGAAGCCAATCCCTTCGGAGCCACCGCTGCGACTGCTGATGGCGGTGTTGATGCCGATCACATCGCCATCCAGATTCAGCAGCGGCCCGCCGCTATTACCGGGATTGATCGCGGCATCGGTTTGCAAAAAGTCTTCGCGGCGGGCAATCCCCAGGCCACGGCTCTTGGCGCTGATGATGCCGGCCGTGACCGTCATGCCGACGTCAAACGGATTGCCGACCGCCAACACCCAGTCGCCGATCTCGGCCGTGTCGCTGTCGCCGAGTCGGAGCGCCTTCAGATTCTTCGCATCCTTGATGCGCAACACGGCGATGTCGGAGTTGTCATCCATTTTGACTTCGGTGGCGACGTAATTGTGCCCGTCATGCAGACGGACATTGACCTCATCCGCGCCGCGCACGACATGGCTGTTGGTCAGCACGATGCCCGCTTCGTCGATGATGAATCCCGAACCCATGCCGCGCGTCGTGCGCGGAGCCTCACGCTGTCCCTTCCGCTCGCGGAAGAACTCGCGGAACTGCGGGTTCTGTTTGAAGAGCTCATTGAGCGGATTCTCGTCGTCATCGGGATCGACGCCGTTCATCGCGGCCGCTTTGCCGCGAGTTTCAATGGCGACGATGCTGGGCAACACGTCACGAGCCACCTCGCGGAACGTCACCGATAACTTCCGAGCATCAGCCGCTCCCGGAGCCGCCGTCACCACGCGACGCGGCAGCACGTCCGAAAAATTGATCGCCAGACAGACGATCCCCACTACTCCCACAATCCACGAAACGTGTGTGCTGAGCCGTCGCATGATGCACCTTTCCTTTTCTCCATGTTGAAACGTACCCGGCCGGGGTCAGGTTCGGCCCGCGCGTTGGTTGGCGTGTCTACGCGACCGCGGCCCGCAGCGTTGGGCGGCGCATGATAAACCGGCCTCGCGACACCCGCCAAGAATCGTGGCGGATTCCTGCGACTACTCGGCCTTCGTGGCGGCGGCGTCACTGGCTGGCGGTGGAGGTGACGGGAGCTCTTCCGGGGCCGCCGCGGGAACCGGTGGGACCGGCATGAGGGGAGCTGGCGACAGAACGGGGATCTCTTGCTCGAAAGTCGCTTCGCCATTTAGCGGCGATGCGGGCGGCGAAACGGGTGTCGAAGTGGGTGCCGAAGGAACGCGGTGGTATTCGATCGGCGGCTTGCGGCGGAGTTTCTTGAACCAGTTCTTGTCGGTGAGAGCAGCAGCAATCTGATCGCGCAGGCGGATCGAGTCGAGGTCGTTGCGGTTGTGTCGCAGCGATTCGTCGATATGGCGTTTCGCGCGGTTCGCGTCTCCCTCCTCAAAGTAGCGCGCGGCCCGTTCGTATTCGACGCGAGCCAAGTTGTTGCGATTGATCGGTGAGAGTTTGTCACGGAAGTCCTGGTGCCGGCGTTCGTTCTCGGCGAGGGAGACGTTTCCTTCGTATTCCGCATCGAAGTCCTGCACGATGCGGGGGGTGATGAGCACGATCAATTCGGTGCGATTGGTGTCGTTGGCTTTGTTCTTGAAGAGATTGCCGACAACGGGCAGCGCGCCCAAACCAGGAATCCGCGATTGGGTCTGGTTGGCCTGCTCTTCAATCAGTCCGCCGATCACGATTGTCGAACCGTCACGCACCATGACGTTGGAAGTGACTTCAGTCGTGCGCGATTCCGGCAAGCCTTGTTCGTTGATCCGACCGTCGGAACGTTCCGGGTGGATTTCCATGCGAACTAAACCGTCCTCTGCGACAAACGGACGAATCAAGAGCTTGGTCCCGACTTCCAGGAAGTTGATGTTCTCCACCGACTGCGCCCCGTTTTGAGTGACGGTCTTGTAGCCTAAGCGTTGGCCGATGATGAGTTCGGCTCGTTGCTTGTTGAGCACGCGGACACTGGGCGAGGCAACGACGCTGGTTTCTGCCAGAGTCTCCAATGCCTCGACGAATCCGGACAGATCCCCTTGCAGGAAGCCATACCTCAGTCCGGAGGTGCCGGTGATGAATTCGCCCATCGCCGTTCCGCCAGCAATCAAGGTGTCTTTGACCGGAAAGCCGACGTTGCTGTTGATCTGCGCGCCGCTACCAGAGGTGACAAGCTGCTTGTGCTGCTTGTCGAGCAGTGCGAAGTTGACTCCTAATTTCATCGAGTCGGTCAGCTTGACGCTTAGGATCATGGCCTCGATGACCACCTGCGCCGGCGGAATGTCGATGTCGCAGAAGATGGCATCAATCTGAGCGATCACTTCCGGGAAGTCGATCACCAGGAGTGCGTCGGTTTGAGCCAGGCTGTTGCCGCCGACCTTCGATTTCGATTCTTCGAGCCCCATGTCCGCTGGGTTGGTGACCGCGATCAACCCGCCCGGCTTCGAAAGCAAGGGGGTCACGAGCGTTTGCAGATCTTTGACGCTGACGTAGCGCGGACGATAGACCTTCGAGACGCTCTTGCGCGCCGCCTGCTTGCGAGCCTGCGCATCGGCACTGGTCCAGACGAAGACGAAGTTCTCGTCCCGTTCGTAGACGTAACCCAGCGACTTGGTGATCGCGTCGAGTGCTTGTTCGGCGGTGATGTTTTGCAAATTGATGGCGGGCACCCGGCCGGAGACACCGCGGCCAATCAGAATGTTCATTCCCGAAAGCTGGCCGAGCATGGCCAACGCTTCGCTGATGTCCGCGTCTTGAAACTCGATGGATTCAAACCGCTCGTTGTTGTTGCCGGCCGGCTTGGCCTGCATCAAACCGGCCTTCCTCGGCGGCGCTGGCTGCTCGTCCGCGGGAGGTTCCAAAGCCTTGTCTGCCTCCGCTGCGTCGAGTTTGGGAGCACCAGACTTGGCGGGATCGGCTGGGGCTTTTTGCCGCGACTCCTTCAATTCCTGCAAGAGCTTGTCGATTTGATCGCTTTGCTTCTGCTGCTGGATTTGTTCCAGCAGTTCGAGAGCACGCTGTTGGTCTCCCGTTTTTTGTTCGGATTGCGCCTGCGCAAGTTGCAGGAGTTGACGCTGCATAGCGGTGAGTTGCGTTTCCACGCGCGACGCTTCGGAACTCGGCAACACGTCCGCCGGGCGGAAGACGGCCGCGGGCCGGCTGTTGGTGCGTGCCGGTCGTGACTGACGAATGGCTTCGTCGCCGACCGCGTCGTGCTCATCGAAAAAATCGTGCGCGACAGAGTCCTGCGGACGATTGGACAACCGCGCGAGGTCCGGCTGAATGCGCGGTTGCGAATGACTTTCCGATTTAGCGAGCCGCGCAGGTTCTGCGCGTTCGTCAAAATACGAATCGTCCACTCTCTCGATATCGGGCCGAGCGTTGTCGGCATCCAGTCGGCGGCGCGGTGCGATCTTCGCATTGGCGGAAAGCATGTCGGCCGGCGCGGCCGCAGTCACCGCGGCGAACGAGACATTGCGCGGCGCATTGGTGTTTGACACGCTGGAGCGCGGCTGCGATCCCTGCGTCGTAAGCACCCACGCGGAGAAGCCCACCACGAGGAACGTGGCGAGGCACATTGCTCGCGAGGCTGTCTTGAGAGGTGTATTCGCCATGCCGCCGTCGTCCCTGACTGGGCTTTGTCTGGTCTATTCATTCGACTCGCCGCGCGAGTCCTTCAACGTTAATTGCCAACTCTGCGAGCCGTCTGTCAGCGTCACCGATTTGCGTGTCACCGACTCCAGCCGCAGTTGTTTGTCTTTCCACGGCACCATCTGCCCCTCTTGGAACAGCCGGTTGTTGATCATCGCCGCTCGACGAGTGGGGCCGACGAGCGTGCTCTTCAGTGTGAGTCCATCAAGCTTCTCAATCGGCGGAGGCTTCGGTTTCGACGGCGGTGGCGGAGGTTCGGCGAGCGAGTCCTCGACCATCTCCACCGGCAGAGGCATCGAATCGTAATCCAGACCAAACGGCTTCTCGGGGATCTCCTCGGCGCTGACCGGTTGCATCAGAGGATGCTCGTGAAGCAATTTGGTGATGACCGCGCTGTCGTGCGGTTGCTTGGCCGTCGTGGTGGGGTTCGGTGTGGAGCTGGCTGTGCCCGTGGCCGCCGGCGAACTGCTCGGCACTGTCGCTGCCGGACTGCTCGCCACGGTTGCAGACGTGGCTGCTGTGGCCATCGAGCTTCCCGAGAACGCGCTCAGCAATGGCGGCAGCCAGAAATACAACCCGACGAGCAACAACACGCCCAGCACCCCCGTCTTGGCGGCGCTGGCTTTCATGTCACGCGCGAGTTGCTGAAAGAATTTGGAGAGGTTCATGATCTGCTAAACATGTTTTGTGAGCGGAATGGCGCTAGTCACCGGTGTCGTGGTGAAAAACCGGCGGCTAGCGCCACGCCGCTCACTAGCCATCGGGGACTTTCAAGATTCATCGGCTTTAGTTTGATTCGGGCTGTCGTTCTTTTCGGCAAAACCCGCAAAGCTTGCCCGTTTTACGAAGACCGAGAAGGTCAGGTCAGCTTTCAAGGCCTCGCTGGCTTGCTCAGATTCACACTTCAAGATGAACCGCTCGACGGAGAACAGTGTTGGCTGAGATTCCAGGCCGTGCAGCAACTGCGCGATGCGGCGGAAGTTGCCGGAGATCGTCACCTGGAACGGCACGACTCGATACGTCTCACGATTGATCGCCGGTTGCGGTTGGATGCGGTCCATCTTCAGTCCCGCCGAGTGCGCCAGGTTGGCGACCTTCTGCACCACGCCATGCAATTCGTGTTCGTCATCCAGCAAGCGGTCGAGTTTTCGCAACGCTTCGAGACGCTCGCCTCGCTTCTGTTCGAGCTGTGCGGCTTCCAGGATGAGCGTCGGCGTTGCATCAATTGTGCGGTTCGCGATGGTGATTTCACTCCGCGCCGCCTGGCAGGCTCGTTCGCCCGGCAGGTACACCACCAACACGAAGAAACCGACCGTCAAGACGGTCCCCACGATCGTCAGCAGGTTGTCTCGTTTCAGAGAGTCTTTCATTGCGCCGCTCCTCCTTGAATTTGGACGACGCGCGGATTCGCCGCCGGCAGGCGATCGAGCCAAGTCTCCGGCTTTTTCACCTGCAACTTGATTTGAAAGTTGCGCCAGTTCTCACCGCGCACCTGATGTTGTCCGGTGAATGCCAGCGTGACGCGCTCGAACAACTTCGTCTCGCGTAAGGCGACCAGATACTGCGAAATCGCCAAGTCATCCGGCGCGATTCCGCTGAGCGTCACCATCGTCGCGGAACGGCTGGTCGCGTTGCGAAGTTCGGCGAGGTCCGCTTCAAACGGAGGCGGTTTCTCTTTGCTTACCGGAGCGGAACCAACCGCCGGGAGCGCGGCACCGGAACTTTCCATCAACCCGGCTTCCGCCTGGCATTCATTCAAGCTGACCATTTCGGGCAGCGACTTCGTCACGGACGAAAGCACGCGCGTCATCGGCACGCGCAGTTCCAGAGTCGTCAACAACAGCGACTTCGTTTCCAGATCCTTAAGCTCCTGAGTCACCTTGGATTTCGCGGGCACCGCCTGCATCAACCCCTGAGCCTTCGTCTGCAACTCCTCGCGGCGTGCTTCCAACTTACGGCGAATCTGTCGCTGCTGCCAAGTCCCCAGCATCGCCAGAGCCAGAAAGAAAAACACCATCATCCGCCGCCACAGCGTCTTGTGCTCGCGCTGACGCTGGAGGTGATAAGTGGCTGGCAGAAAGTCGATCGACGGAACCATGAGTTCTAAGATTTCAGATTTGCTGACGATCACGAGTTTCCGGTGCGGAACGATTCCGCCCCCATCCAGCTTGCCTGGATGGAGCGCACGATGGTGAGCTAACCAACGACCATTTCTCGGCCTTCAGACCCCATCCGCCTCGCGCGGATGGTGAAGCAGATCGCCGGGTGGCAATCGCTCAAGTATCTGATTCACCATCCAGGCGAGCTGGATGGGGTCTGGCAAAGCAAATTGCTGTCGGGTTAGCACTCCATCTCTGGTTCCATCCAGACGAGCTGGATGGGGACCAAACCAAAGGCTTGGAATTCGTGAGTATCAGGACATTTCAAGGATTCAGATCAGGCACCAATGGATCGCAGAGACAATCCCAGCGCCGCAGCCCAGCGGCCGGGGTGTTCCGACACGTCCGGGGTTTCTGGCGACTGAGTCAATGACACGAACGGATTGCCGACCTCGACCGGGTACGACAATGAATGGCCGATGTATTCCGACAACCACGGACTCGCTTCGCAGCCGGTGACGATCAGCTTCGAGGCTTGCTGGCCGCGAAACGTGACCATGAAGTAACGGAAGCAGAGTTCCAACTCGGACGCGAGCGCTTCCAACTGCGGCCGGATGGCTTCGATCACCGAACGATGCACGTCGCTCTGCGAATCCAGCACTGCCGAATTCGTGACAGACGCTCGCAAACGCATCGCTTCCGGCAATTCGAGTTCGAGATGCTTCGCGACGGCTTGATCCATCTCACGCCCGCCGCTGCCGACGTACTTCAAAAACAGAATCGCATCGCCGTCCGCGATGAACACCGTCGTCAGATGGTCCCCCAGATGCAGATAGGCCACGCGATCGTTGTTCTCGCTGTGACCATGCCGGAAGGCCCGCAGCACGGCGCAGGGCTCGACGTCAATCGCGACGGGAACCAACGCCGCGCTTTCGAGGATTCGCAAATGACGCTGCAACATCGTCTGCTGACAGGCCATCAGCACCACTTCTTGTTTGACGTTGGCGTCCTGCCGAATTTGCCCCGCCTGCAAGTATCGCAACTCGGCATTCGCGGCCGGGAACGGCAACCGTTCCTGAGCTTCAAAACGCACGACTCTTTCCAATTCATCAGGCGGCAACATCGGCAGCCGCACGCTTTGCAGATGCAAGTCACCCGCCGGCACGCAGCTCACCACTTGTCGCCCGCGAAAGCCATGCTCGCTGGTCAACAGCTTGAGCGTTGCGGCCACTTGTTCGTCATATTCCTCATCGGTCAACTCGCCGCGAGCGGGCAGCAAGCCCTGAGCCAACGCGGTCAGCTCGGCGCGCTCCGCCGACCCGGACACCTGGACCATCGTGGCAAAACGAGGACCAAGGTGCAGACCAATCGCCGTACCGCGCGGACGTGAGAAAGAGAGCTTCATGTCCACAACATAGGTCGCGTTTTGGCAACATGCCGCCAGAAAAACACGACCGGCGAGCGGGGCGGCGTCAATGTAGCAGGCACATTCCATGTGCCGTCCGCATTTCTCAGGCTGACGGCACATGGAATGTGCCTGCTACTTTCCAAAGTGAATCCCTTTGGGCTGACGCCGTCCCGCTCGCCAAATTGGTTTGTGGTCGGCCACGCCATAACCGCCACAATCGGAATGACCCGCTCGCGACTCACGGTTGTTTCGGAAACACGGTCGCGACATATCGCGCCAGCGCCGCCGTGCTGAACCCGGTCGCGGCGATCGAAATGAACTGGCTCTTGCCGTGCGGGTCGCCATTGTCGAAGAAGACCTGCACCGGCTTGGCTCGCGTGGCCACGAACCACGAACCGTCGGCGTGCTGCGTCTTCGCCAGATATTCCGCCGCGCGGCGAACGACCGGAGCGTCCGCAGGCGTGCCGATGTCGAGCAACGCGAACAGCGTCTGCCCCGTCGAATACGCTTCGCTGTCAAGCACTCCCTCCGCGTTCCAGCCGCCATCCTCGCGCTGCCGCTTCACGATCCGTCCGACGATGTGCGAACGTTCTTCCGCTGAGCCGCCGAACCACTGCAAACCCAACAGCCGGAAGACCAAATCTTCCTGCAACTCGCACGGCTGTTGAGCGAGCCATTCGCGTGCCCTCCGATCCGCAGCGCTGGCGGTGACCGACCATTCGCCATCGAGCGAGCCTGTCTGCTGCAAGACTCGCAATGCGAGCACGGTGTTGCTGACCTGTGATTGCTCGGCCGGTGGACGAATCGCACTCGGCTTCCAGCGACCGTCCCGTTCCTGCCGCTGCACAACGAACATCGCCATCGCTTGCCGCAGTTCGTCCGACGGAGAATGTTTCGCGATGTCGAACGTCCAAGCCGCATAACCCACGGTCAATGCCGCTCCGCCGATGCCCCGTCCCTCGCGCATCGCAGCCGTGCGATCCGCAAAGTGTTTTCGAGTGAATTCCAACGTCGCGTCGAACACCGTTTCATCAATCGCAATGCCGATCCGCTTCGCTTCGCTCATTCCCAGCAGCGGCAACGTCTGATGATGACAAGCAAAGCAATCCCGATGCTCCGGATAATTCTTCGCCGCCTTTTCCAGCAACCGCACGCTGCGAGTGACCGAGTCGGTGAGCTTCTCGCGCGAGAGCGAGGCGTCTTCGTCCGCAAACGCCACGGAAGCAGTCAGGACAACAATGATCGACAGGACGCGGGACATGATTCCGTACTCCGAATTCCCGGTACTGCGGGCGCAGGGCGTTGGTCTGGCAGCCTAGCTTGAGCGATGCCGGCGAACAGCCGCGATGACTTTCGCGGCTAGTCCCTCCAAGTAAACCGCGCCACCGATCATCGCGACAAGGAAGGCAAACCGGCTGGGATACCAATCGCGCCATGAGCTAACGCCCCATTGGTCGAAGACTGCCAAGCCGCCGACGAACGCTGCCAAGCCGAACCACCGATACGCCGCAGGGGCCGGCAAAGGATCGGGAGGTGACTGCTGTTGATCAATCATCGGCGCTCTCCATGAGATGACGAACGCATTATTCACGCAGTACCGAGTTCCCCGTTCCGAAATCCGTAGTTACTCAAACTGAGCGGTTTTGTTTTTGTCCCGTCAGGGACCATTGAAAATAGCCCAGCACTTCAGTGCTGGGGATGCGATGCGGCTGTACGACTTGAGTCCCGGCAGGGACGACAGAAATGCTCGGCCAATTTCTGTCGTCCCTGACGGGACTTCACACACTCTTCCCACCTTTTCCCAGCACTGACGTGCTGGGCTATTGTCGAGACGTCCCTAGCGGGACTCAAACACCACTCAGTTTGAGTAGTTAGTCGTTCCACCCATGAGCGTCGCGGACCTTGATCATCGCGCCGAGGATCGTGTTCCACGTCGCCGGATTCTCCAGCGTCGAATTTGGGAACATGCAGCCGTCCCAGCAGAGATGCCGGATGCCGCGATCCTTCGCACCTTTCAGCCAATAGCCGGCGGTCGCCGTGATATCGAGCTTCCCGTTCGGGTCATCCGCTCGGCAGTGCCGCCCGGTCTTGTCGTGCGAGCCGGAGCCATGCACCGTGCCGTCGTTCTGAGCGACATGGAAGTCGATCGTCCACGGCCGCAGTGCATCGGTCAGCTTCGTGTACGCCGCCTCGAACTCGGCCTGCGTGTAGCCCTCTTTGAGCAGCGCGTGCTCCGGAGCGTTGTAGCCCAGCAAATACAAATAGGTGTGAGCTTGATCGGCTTGGAATCCAACCGTGCCCGGCATGTCGGTCTGCTCCAGCAGATCGACCATGTCCTTCCACGAGTGCATCCCGCCCCAGCAAATTTCCCCTTCGGCCGCGAGTCGTTCGCCATGCGCCGCCGCCACGATGCCCGCCTCACGGAACGTCGAGGCAATCTTCTTCGTGTTACCCACCGGATCTTCCAGCCAGTGGCTCGGCCCATCAGCCGCGTCGATGCGAATGATTCCGTACTTTCGCACGCCATGCTCGTTCAAGATGCGAGCGATGCGACACGCCTTCTTCACCGCCAGCACGAACTTCGCACGTTGCTCCGGCCCACCCATCGCGCTGTCGCCAACTGTCCCCGGCCAGACCGGAGCCACCACCGATCCAACCGCCAGGCCCTTGTTCGCGATCTTGTCCGCAATTCGCTTGATGTCATCGTCCTTCAAGTCGATGCCGATGTGCGGATCGAACAGAAACAAATCCACGCCGTCGAATTTCTGCCCGTTGACGCTCGCCTGAGTCGTCAGCTCCAGCATCCGATCGAGACTGATGAACGGCTCCGCCCCCGGCGATCCCTTGCCCACGATGCCGGGCCACATGGCGTTATGCAGTTTTGGAAAAGCGTTGCTCATGGTTGATCCTTCGCGAATTCGGAGACGGAAAACAAAATCGAGGGGCGATTTGATAGCGATTCGCCTCGCTGTTCGCGAGCGTCCAGCCAAGTTCACTCGCGGTTCAATCGTAGGGTGGGTCGAGTCATCGAGACCCACCAATTTGGCGTCGGTTTCTGGTGGGTCTCGATGACTCGACCCACCCTACGGGAATAACCCCGCTACGAGATGACATCCGCCGACAAACGCGATTGAATACCGCTCGACAAATCCAGTTCGCGAGGTTCCCGTGCCGCATCATCGTTCCGTGCTTATCTGCGAAGACGAAGAGGTCATCCGCCGCTCGCTGGCCGAGTTGTTGGCGAGCGAAGGCTATGTCGTCTCGCCGGCCGATAAAGTCGCCGACGCCGTCCAACTGGCGATGAGCCACGACTTCGATGTCGCCATCTGCGATGTGATGCTTCCCGATGGTGACGGCATCGACCTGCTCAAGCGGCTGATCCGGCTCAACCCGCGGACGTCGGTGCTCGTCATCACGGCCTACGCGACGGTCGAGAACGCCGTCGAAGCCTTCAAAGCCGGAGCGTTCGATTATCTCGTCAAGCCGGTCATCTTCGACGACCTGCTCAACAAATTGCAGCGCCTGTTTCAGTTCCGCGCGCTCGATCTGGAGAACCAAGCGTTGCGGCGTGAACTCGCGCGGCGCGAGGACTTCGATCAGATCGTCGGCTCGAGCCAATCGCTCGCCGATTTGCAGGACGCGATTCGCAAAGTCGCGAAGACGAATGCCAACGTGTTGCTCGTGGGTGAGTCCGGCACCGGCAAAGAATTGTTCGCTCGCGCGATTCACCGGGCCGGGCCGAAGAACCACGAGAAATTCCTCGCCGTGAATTGCAGCACACGCCCCGTCGAGTTGCTGGAAGCGCAGCTCTTCGGCTCGAAGCTCGGCTCGTCGGCGGATCAGGTCGGCATCTTTCAGCACGCCGGCGAAGGGACCGTGCTGCTCGACGAAATCAGCGAGCTGCCGCTGAGCACGCAGGCCAAACTGCTGCGCGCGATCGAATACCAAGAAATCCTGCCGCACGGAGGTTCCGATCCCGTGCGAGTCGCCGCGCGGATGATCGCGACCACGACGCGTGACCTTTTGCGCGAAGTCGCCGAGAGCCGCTTTCAAGACGACCTCTTTTATCGCCTCGACGGCGTAAAGCTCACGATCCCGCCGCTGCGCGATCGCTCGGAAGACATTCCGGAACTCGTCGAGTTCTTCATCGGCCGGCACTCGAAAGCGATGAGCAAGCGCGTCGCCGGCGCGACCAGCGAAACCGTTCGCGTGCTGATGTCCGCCCAATGGAAGGGCAACGTCCGGCAACTCGACAACGCCATCGAACGCGCCGTCTTGATGTGCGACGGCCAGCACATCCACCCGGATGACCTGCCACCGGAACTGCTTGGCATTGCTCAGCCGTTGCCCGACACCGACGATCTCCGCACCGCGCTGCGGCACTACGAGCGGCTGCACATCTCGCGAGTCCTCCGCCAATGGCCCGACAAACGCGAAGCCGCGAAACGCTTGAAGCTCGGCCTCTCCAGCCTGTACCGCAAGATCGAAGAATTAGGAATCGAAGTGTGACAATGTAGCCACGCTCGCCACTGCCTGTCGAAAAGTCGGAATCATATAACCCGAAGCGTCAGCAAGGGTCGGAATCTTCGAGAAATCACAATCCAAACTCCCTCGCTAACGCTTCGGGTTACATTTTCCGACACGCTCGCCAGAGCGAGGGCGATTCCGTGGACGCCCCCGTCACCGACCCACGTTCTGGCGAACGTGGCTACGGAGTTTCCACCATGACAACGCTCACCCGCCGCCACTGGTTGCAATCCTGTTCCGCCGGTCTCGGCTCAATCGCGCTCACGAGCCTCCTGGCCGATGATCAATTGCCGAGCGGCCAGACGCACTTCTCGCCACGAGCCAAGCGGATCATCTATCTCTTCCAATCCGGCGCGCCATCGCAATTGGACCTGTTCGATCCAAAACCGAACTTGGCCGATCTGCGAGCGACCGAGCTGCCCGACTCGATCCGCAAAGGCCAACGGCTGACCGGTATGACCAGCCGACAGGCGAGCTTTCCGATCGCTCCGTCGATGTTCAAATTCGCGAAGCACGGCAAAGGGGGCGCGACGATCAGCGAGCTGCTGCCGCACACCGCGAAGGTCGCCGACGAACTCTGCTTCATCAAGTCGATGCACACCGAGGCGATCAATCACGATCCGGCCATCACGTTCTTTCAAACCGGCAATCAACTCGCCGGTCGTCCAAGCATCGGCAGTTGGCTGGCCTACGGACTCGGCAGCGAGAACGCCGATCTCCCCGCGTTCGTCGTGATGATCTCCAACGGCAGCGGCAATCCGGCCGATCAACCGTTGTACGACCGCCTGTGGGGCAGCGGCTTTCTCCCCTCGAAGTATCAAGGAGTGAAGTTCCGCAGCATCGGCGATCCGGTGCTGTATCTCTCGAACCCACCGGGACAGGATGCGGCGACTCGGCGGAGAGTGCTCGACGATCTCGCCGAACTGAATCGCCTGAAGCTCGACGAGTATCGCGACCCGGAAATCGCCACGCGCATCAGCCAATACGAGTTGGCGTATCGGATGCAGACTTCGGTCCCCGAACTGACCGACGTTTCGAGCGAACCGGAACACATCTTCGACCTCTACGGACCCGACGCTCGCAAGCCCGGCACGTTCGCCGCGAACTGTCTGCTGGCTCGGCGATTGGCCGAGCGTGGCGTGCGGTTCATCCAGCTCTTCCATCGCGGCTGGGATCAGCATCTCAACTTGCCGAAGGCGATTCGCGGTCAGTGTCGCGACACCGATCAACCCTCGGCCGCACTGATCCTCGACCTCAAGCAACGCGGCTTACTCGAAGACACGCTGATCGTGTGGGGCGGCGAGTTCGGCCGCACGGTCTACTGCCAAGGCAAGCTCACCGCCGAGGACTATGGCCGCGACCATCACCCGCGCTGCTTCTCGATCTGGCTGGCCGGCGGCGGCATTCGCGGCGTCTACTCACACGGAGCGACCGACGACTTCTCGTACAACATCATCGAGAACCCAGTCCACGTCCACGACCTGCACGCCACGCTGCTGCACTGCCTCGGCATCGACCACACGCGGCTGACCTTCAAATTTCAAGGCCGCTACTACCGCCTAACCGACGTGCATGGCGAAGTCGTGAAGCCGCTGCTGGCTTGAAGCAATCTGGCGAGCGGGGCGGCGTTAGCCCCCCGGTTCATTCGTCGCGGAACAACCGGGGGGCTGACGCCGCCCCGCTCGCCTGTCTCACTTCAGTTACTTGCCCATCGCCGCCAGAACCTGCTCGGTAATCGCCTTCACCAGCGATTCCACATCCGTCCCGCTGGTCGGTGCCGATCCACCCGCATAAGTCGGCTTCTGCAAATAACCGGGATACGTCGGAGCCGGCTCGAACGCGCATGGCTGCGGCATCTCTTCTTTATACCCATCGCGATACGCACCGTTGCCGCACAGGTCGCAGTCCTCGACATGGAATCGCGGATCATCGAAGCCCAGCTTCTTCTTCAGATCGAGCAACTCGCGCGACTTCTGCTCGTTCAAGTACGTCACGCCGCCAAGCTGTTTCGACAGCAACAAAATCCGGCAATACGCATCGAGGATTTCGGTCTTCCAATACGCCTGCTCCAACGTTGCACCGAAACTGATCGTGCCGTGATTGGCCAGGATGATCGTGTTCGTCCCCGGCTTGAGGAACGGCAGCACCGTGTTGGCGAAATCCTGTCCGCCCGGCGTTTCATACGGGGCGAGCGGCACCTCACCCATGAAGACTTCGATCTCCGGCAGGATGCACTGCGGGATCGGCTCGCGAGCGACCGCGAACGCCGTCGCGTGCGGCGGATGACAATGCACGCACGCCTTCACATCCGGGCTAGCACGCATGATCGCCAAGTGCAACAAGATCTCACTGGTCCGCTTGCGAGTCCCCGCGATCTGCTTCCCGTCGAGATCGACCGCGCAAATATCTTCGGGCTTCATAAACCCTTTGCAGATCATCGTCGGCGAGCAGACGACTTCGTTCGGTCCCACACGCACCGAGATGTTCCCATCATTCGCCGCCGCGAACCCCTTGGCGTACACGCGGCGACCGATCTCGCAGATCTCTTCTTTAACGCGGCGATCATGAATCCCGCTGTTCCAATTGTTTGCCATGTTTTCCTCATTTGTAGGTCAGGCTTTCCAGCCTGACCCTGTTTCACAATTCGGGTCAGGCTGGAAAGCCTGACCTACGGGGTATTCATTTCTCAATCACAACGCGATCCAAGATCGCGGCCGAATACGCATCAATCGGTTTCAAATTCGGAGCGAACGGGGCCGCCGCTTCGGCTCCCTCGCTGACGGCGATCAAGGTTCCGTTGTCGGCTCCCAGATCGTCGTAAATCACAAACGCTTCATTGCGGCCCGCGTCCTTCGACTTCCCCGCCACAACGTTCTGAATCCCTTCCTGGGTCAAAGGTACGCCGACCAACCACTTCCCCCCGCGCAAGCTCGGATGACACACCGACAGAGTGCAACGTCCGATGATCTCCGCGATTCGCATGGCTGACTCCACTCGTTTAACCGCACGCCGCAGGCACGCGCGTTCTTATGACACAGCGTCGAACGCCACTCGACGCGCGTGCCTGCGGCGTGCGGTTAAACGACTCTCCCAAATTCCTTCAACAGATTCCGCAACTCAAAAAAACCTCGCCCCGACGGTCGCACGACCATCAGGTTCAAATTCATGTATTGCTTGAGCGCCGGGATCAACTGCACGTCGCTGACCACGGCCGCGTTGACTCGTTCGCTGCGGTTGGCTCGGCAGGCGATCAGTTCCGCGTGGTCGGCGAAGACCGAGATGCCGCTGACTTCGCCTCGATTGATCGCGCTCGTCGCGGCCGAAACCGCTTCATCGACTCCGCCGAGCAAATCGTGAGACCACTGCTTGCCGAAGGTTTGACTCTCGGTGTGCTCGACCGCCTGCAGGACGCTCGGAGTCGCCGTCACGATCAATGCCTTCCAGCGAGTGATCGGCTTATTCGGATTCGGAGCCGCCTCGGCCGTGTTCCGATGCCAGACGATCTTGTGAGCCCGCAAATAATCAAACGCGCTGGGCGTGATCACCGCCTTCGGACAAATCGCGACCTTGGCCCACTTCTGACCGTTGAGCCGCGAAGCAAGCAGTTCAGCAGTGACGACGCGGTCGGTGACGGCAAAGGTGGCAGAGGGCTGAGGGGCGAGGGGCGAGGGGCGAGCAGGAGCCACCGCTGCGCGAACCGGCTGCGCCGTCGGCCGGAGGCGGTGCATCACCTCGCCGACAATCGACTCAACCAGTTTTTCGTCCAACGCCAACG
>CAMDEA010000066.1 GCA_945893045.1 Planctomyces sp. SH-PL62 | reverse complement strand
GCATCCGCCCCCGCCGCGCGAGCTTCGAGCACTTGATAGCGATCAACGATGAAATCCTTCCGCAGCACCGGCAGCGAAACCGCCTGCTTGATCGCGGTCAGGTATTCGAGCCGGCCTTGAAAATACTTCTCGTCGGTCAGGCAACTGATGCACGCGGCTCCGTTGGCTTCGTAGGTCTTGGCGATGGCGACGGGATCAAAACGAAAATCCGCCCGAATCAACCCGGCCGACGGCGACGCCTTCTTCACCTCGGCAATCAGGCCGATGCCAATTCGCTCGGCGGACGACTGCAACGCGGCGACGAAGTCACGAACCGGCGGCGCGGACTTCAATTCCGACTCCAAAACAGCGGCGGGCCTTCGCTGCTTCGCTTCCGCAATTTCAGTTCGCTTGTGAGCGACGATTTCATCCAGCACGTTGGACACTCAAAGACTCCTCAAATTCAAACAAGGGAGTTCCAAGTTCGCAGGATGTGCCGTTGCGTTTACTCCGAAGGAGTTGTGTCACATAGCCCAGGGTTGCGAGCGAAGCGAGCTACCCTGGGTGACCGATTCCACCGAGTCTCGTACCCCAACGGGGTTCCGTCGTCGGCGATTCACGAAGGCCGCAACCCCTGCGGGGTAGATCGTCTTCGTGTTCTCTCTCCCAGGGTAGCCCGCTGACGCGGGCAACCCTGGGCTATGTGACGCAACTCCTTCGGAGTAAAGACAGCATCCATCAGATGCCAAACTTGGAATGACAAAAACGTGACTATTCGATCGACACATTCAAAGTCGGAAGGCTCTTGCGCAGTTCGGTGACGCCCGCCGATGTCACCTTGGTTTTCTGAAGCACAAGGGTTGTCAGGGTTGAGAAACTCTTCAGGTGCCGAATTCCGTCATCTGTGATTGGGACGTCAACAAGTTGCAAGTAGTTGAGATGAGGAAGACGCGCGACTTCGCGCAGCGCCGCGTCGGTCATTCGTGTGTTGTCAATCACCAACAATTTCAGTTCAGGACAGGCATCCGCGATTTGTTTCACGCCGGCATCGGTGACGGCACAATTCATAAGTTGGAGCGCATGAAAGTGTGGCAATCGCGATAGATGCCGCAAGCTTTCATCCTTGATGGTCGCACGATTCAGTTTCAGACCCTCAACTTGTTGGCAAGAACCAAGCGCGTCGAGCAATGAGTCGTCCAACACCATGTCGCTTAGCTCAATGCCACCAAGATGCGGAAGCGTTGCCAATTGGCGAATCTTGGCTGCGTCCAATCGAGTCGAACTGAAATGAAGTTCTCGAATTTCCGAAAGCTTCAAAATCGCCGCGAATGCCGGTTCGGACACCTCCGTCTTATTGAGCATCATGTGTTCAATGTTGAACCTTCGCAGTAATTCGACATCGCTTGCCCGCAACGGCGCTTCCTGAAGAAACGCGTACTCGATTCGGCCAAACCAAGGGACCATCCATTTTGGAACCCAGTCCGAAAGCCCTCCTCTGGGAGACTCGATTTTCAAAATCCATCCGTGCTGCCGTAGTTGCCACCGAACGAATAACGGATTCCCGATCACGCACAGGATCGCAACGACCACAAACGCGACACTCGACCAGCAAGCTCGACGAAGCCAACGTCGTTGCCGCTCTGCGTCGGCAATGAGGGTTTCAGTCGGAGTCATCTCGCTCGTGGATTGCATGGCTCCACTCTACCGAACAGCCGAACGATCCGCACACTCGGAGAATTGCTCTCTGAAAATGACCGCTCCGGTATCGAGCCTGCTTGATGTGAGCCGTTTTTCCCGATACTAATTGCACTCCTGCCAGTTGTCCCCGCCTCGTTTTTCGCCCACCGTTGTCTTGAGGACACGTTCATGGCCGCAACGAATCGCCTCGGTTGCTCTGAGTTTCAACGCACGCTGCTCGACCGGCGAAGCTTTTTGAAAGCGGGAGCGTTGGGCTTCGCGGCGGGCGGACTGTCGCTGACGGATGTGCTTCGCGGTGAGGCGGCGAACAACGGAGCGACTCGCAAGAACAACGTCATCATTCTCTGGATGCGCGGCGGGCCTGCTCATCAGGACATGTGGGATCCAAAACCGGAAGCTCCCGTTGAGTATCGCGGCGAGTTCGGCGTCATCCCGACCAAAGTGCCGGGCATCATCCTGTCCGACATGCTGCCGATGTCGGCCGCGTGCCAAGATAAGTGGTCGATCATTCGCAGCCTGAACCATCACGACGCGGGGCATTCAACCGGCGATCAGATGTGCTTCACAGGCTACAACTCCGGCCCGAACCCGGACGAGAACATTCATCCGAGCTGCGGCAGCGTCGCCTCCGAACAACTCGGCCATTTGAATCCCGACCTGCCGGCCTATGTCATGATTCCGAAAATGCTGCCGGGAGCGAACTCGGCGTACTTGGGAGTCGCTCACAAGCCGTTTGAGACGATCGCCGACCCGGCTCAAGAGGGACCGTTCAAGGTTCCGAACTTTGCTCTGCCCGACGGACTCACGGCGGATCGACTCGGATCTCGGCGCGAAGTGCTGAATGGCTTTGATCGCATCCGCGCGGAGATTGATCGTTCAGGTCAGATGACCGCGATGGACCGTTTTCAATCGACCGCGTGGGGCATCCTGAGTTCCAACGCCGCACGCGATGCCTTCGATCTCGATGCGGAACCGCAGGCGATTCGCGAACGCTACGGCTTCATGCCGGCGTTCGATCCGAAAGCCATCGACCGCTGCGGCGCTCCGGCGTGGAGTCAGCGTATTTTGCTGGCTCGCCGGCTGGTGGAAGCGGGAGTCCGCGTCGTGACAGTTGACGTTCGCTGGTGGGACACGCACGTCAAAGGCTTCGAGTCGTTGCGACTTGGCTTCCTGCCGCGATGGGACCGAGCGTTCTCAGCATTGATCGAAGATCTCGAACAGCGCGGGTTGCTCGATTCGACGCTGGTCGTCGGTTGGGGCGAATTCGGACGCACGCCGCGAGTGAACAACAACGCCGGCCGCGATCATTATCCGAACGTCTTCAGCGCGGTGCTCGCCGGTGGCCCGGTGAAGGGTGGCCGAGTCGTTGGCTCGTCCGACGCCATCGCCGCGTTTCCGAAGAGCAATCCGAAATCCCCGCAAGACGTGCTGGCTTTGATCTATCGCCATCTCGGCGTGGACATCCACCGCAATTACGTCAACCGCGCCGGCCGGCCGATACCTGTGCTGCCGTTCGGCACGCCGGTCGATGAGCTTTGCTAAGTAGACCAGTCACTCCGTGACTGGAATCTTCGAGTCACGGAGTGACTCGTCTACTTTCCTCTGCGGGTCCACTTAGATTCCCGGAATGTCGAGCTTCTCATCGGCGGCGATTTGGCGGAGCTTCTTCAGGCCGCGCGATTCCAGTTGGCGAGCACGCTCTTTGGTCACGCCAAATCGGTGACCGACTTCCTCCAGCGTCTTTGGTTCGTCTCCGGGGCGGAGTCCGAACCGAAGCAACAGAATCTCCTTCTCGCGCGGGTCCAGGCGTTCGAGAATCCGCATCAGGATGTCGTGTTGCGTGTGGTTTTCACGTTCGGCTTGAAACTGGTCGCCACGATTGTCCGAGGACATCTGGAAGACCTCGTCCGCACCGGTCTTGTAGCGATCGAGTTGCGTGTGCTCGGCCGGAATCGTGCGGGCGAAGTTCTTCATGATGGCCCATGAGGCGTAGGTCGAGAACTTGTTGCCGCGGCTGAAGTCGAACTTCTCGATCGCTCGCAGCAGCGACATGTTGCCGTCGCTGACCGTCTCGAAGAAGTTCGTGTTCGGCCGCATGTGCTTCTTGGCGATCGACACCACCAGCCGCAGATTGCTGCGGATCAGGAAGTTCTTGATCGTCAGTGATTCCTCCAGCAACCGTTCGACTTCGCGCATCACGCCCGCCTTCGGCCGCTGCGGGTTGAGCGTCTTGCGCAGCTCTTCCCCCTTGAACTTCAAGTAGTTCATCTTGCGGAAGTAATAGCCCTCCTCCTCGCGAGTCAGCAGCGGCAGTTGGTACAGGCTTTCGAGATACGCGGGCAGCCCCTCCGGTTGAAGATGTGCTTCATCAGTTTCTTCACGAGCAGGCGGAGGACCGAGGATGACTTCGTCCGCGATCGGAAGGCGGAACGACTCGTGGTCCATGAACTCGATCGGGTGATCGATCAGATTGCGTGCTCGCATTTCGGAGATCAGGCGATACACGCTGGACCGAGTTCGCCGAAACTTCGCGACAAGCTTTTCGACCGACACGTTGAGCCGCGCGAGGCGATAAAGCTCTCGCTTCTCTTCGTCGCTCAGGGGATCGGTCGCTTGGGGAAACACGGCGTTTTCCGGGTTCTGCTTGTCGTATTGCCTGAGTGTGTAGCGGATCGTTTCGGGAGCACGTTCAAATTTTCGGGCGGCACGATGTACCACCTGACTGGGATTCGCACCCCACTTGGCCAGCCGCCGCGCCCAACCCAGGATGCGGAGTTTTTCGTCATCGGTCAGTTGGCTGAAGCGGCTGCCGCGAGCGACATCCTCGCGATTCTTCAGCACGAAACGACGCACCGACGACTCCAAGAAGCCGATCTGCTTGCGCGAGCCGACTCGGAATCGCCGAGCCACCAAGCCGCGTTGCCGCCATCGCATGACCGTCTTGGTCGAGACGCGGTAGCGCTCACTGATGTCTTCGATCGAGAGCACCGGTTCGTCGATCATGTCAGTCGTGAGATTCGCGCTGTCGGAGAGGTCTTCGACAAAGCGGTGCAAGTCATGAGCCGCTTCGTCACCGGTCAGCGTCAGATTCGGATAACGGTCGGGACGGAAGTTCGTCACCTTCTGACAGAGATCTTCGTACCGATACGTTCCGCGCGGGCTCAACTCTCCGATGAGTTCTTCGGCCCGCTGCATTTGTTCCAAGCGAACTGGCTGCGGGGCGTAGCGCACCTGCTGGTCCGCCAATTGTTTCATCACCGGGTTTTTGTAGCGTGTCATGGTGAGGTCTCCTTCCCAACCGCTCTAGCTTACGACGCGGATTGGACGGAGCGTGGGAGAAAATCGTTCCTAGCTGCTGCTTGTTGCCGCGAGGTATTTCTCAACCTGTCGAGATTGAGAGTGTTCGACGGATTTCACCTTCGGCTTGCGAACTTTCACAAACCCGGAGATGCCGACGATCAACGCGGACAAAAACACAATCAACCCCATCCACTTCGCGCGGTTCTGTCGCATCTTCTCAAACGTCGCCGATCGCCCCACCAACGCGGAAGCGATGAAGAACACCGCGATGGCCAACAGAAACTTCGTCCCCATCAAGGCGTGATAGAGGGTGTCGCCGACATGATTCGGTCGCTGTTGGATGTAGTTGTAAAGGCCGCTCAATAGCAGCACGGCAATCCCGCCATGCACCACTCGCTTCCACCGAGCGAGCAGTCGTTGTCGCAATTGGTCGTGCTCGGCTTCGGGAAGTTCCTTGGCCGCCGGCATCAAAATGAATCGCATGAAAACGGTGCCGCCGACCAACACAATCGCGACCGCCACATGCAGGAATCGAGACAGAACGTCCAAGGGAAATAGGTTGTCCATTGCAGGGTGTGACTCCAATTGAAATTCGTGGGACAGCGGCCGATATTGGCACGTCAAAACTTGAAAAGGCATCTTGTCGGGCAAGAACTCGTGGAGCAACTCACCTGATCCGACGGATTGTTCGTGGTCTTTGTGATCTTTTTCGGTTTGGTTTTCGCGAGGGCACCTGGTTAGACTGCCCCGCCTTCGCGTTTGGATTTCCTGTGTCCCCGTTCTCACCCTGCCCGTTTTCTTGAAAAGGAACCCGCCCATGATTCGTTCGCTCGCGTTTGTGTCCGCGTTGCTGCTCACGACCAGTCTTGTCTTGGCGGAAGATACCAAGCCGGCTAAGCCCGCCGAAAAGGTCGAGGCCAAGCCTGCCGCACCGAAGAAGGTCGATGTCGGCATGCAGGCTCCCGACTTCAAGATCAAGGACGCGAACGGCAAGGAGATCAACCTCTCCGAGTTGACCGCCAAGGGACCGGTCCTGGTGCGGCTGACCTGCGGCTGTTCGGGATGCGACAAAGAGTTGGCTTACTTCCAGGCGATCCACGAGGGCTACAAAGACCTCGGCCTGACGTCGGTGGCCGTCTTCCGTGAGCCGGACTCCAAGGTCGCCGCGTATGTCAAAGAGAAAAAGCTCGACATGCTCTATGCCGTCGATACCAAGGGCGAAGCGTGGAACACCTTCGAGACCAAGACGATGCCCACCAACTTCTTGATCGCCAAGGGTGGCAAGATCGTTTCGGTCGCCGCCGGTTGTGATCCCAGCGGATTGCTCGCCAAGAAGCTGTCTGAGAAAGTCGCCAAGACGGTCAACACTGAGACGCTCGACGTCCAGAAGAAAGTTGCCGACGACAAGGCCAAGAAATAGGCCCCTGACGATCGAGTCGAAACCACCAAAGCACGCTCGGTCCGATGTGACTGAGCGTGCTTTCTGTTTTGGCTTCAGGCCAAACGAGAATCAGTCAAATTCGTCCGCCGGCACATCATTAAAGTCCTGCGAGTTGCGAATCGGCGTCACCAAATTGATCTTGTTTCGCGCCCAGGCGATTCATCAGCGACACGTACAAGCTGCACAGCTTGCGCTTGTCGTCGCCGCTCTTGGTGAAGTCCAAGACGCGACCAGTTTCGAGCGTGCCTCCCAAACCGCCGGCCAACAGCAACGGCAGTTTGGTCGAGTCGTGCTGGCTGCCGGACCACATGTTCGAGACGAACATCAGGCACGAGTTGTCGAGCACCGTTCCTGCGCCCTCCGGCATCGCATCGAGGCGTGTGGCGAGGTAAGCGAGTTGGCTGACGTAATAACGCGACACGCGTTCGTAGGCGTCGGATTGGTCGTCGTGCGACGCGGGGTGATGAGCCGTGCGGACATCCAAAAACGGATAGAAGAGACCAGAGAGATCGCGGCAGAGCAGCAGCGTGGCGACGCGCGTTTTGTCGGTCTGAAACGCGAGAGCGATGATGTCCCCCATCAGCCGCATGTGTTCGCGGATGTCTTCGGGCAGGCCGTTGTCGGGACGCTTCATCGTGATGGCCGGACGACCGCGATCTTTGGCGTTGTCGTCCGCTCGGTCCTTCATCTCGCGCGTGCGTTCAATTCGTTTTTCGACTTCACGAACGCTGGTGAGGTATTCGTCGAGCTTGGCCTGATCCGCGCGACTGACTTGCCGGTTCAGATGGGCGGCGTGTTCTTTGACGCGGTCGAGGATGCTCTTTGTCCGCTTGCTCCCTTGGTTGTCGAACAGGCTGTCGAAGGCCAGCGACGGATAAACTTCCATCGGCACCGGCGAGTTCGCATCCTGCCACGAGATGTGCGAACTGTACGCCATCGAGAAGTTGGTCTCGTGATAGCCAGTGATGGGCTGCTCGCAGCCGAGCACCAGGCTGGGCATCGTCGTCTCTTCGCTGAATCGATTCGCCAACACTTGATCGACGCTGATACCCCCTTTGAGGACCGCTCCCTTTTGCAGCGCCGCGCCGGAGAGGATGTTGCCCGTCTGCCCCGGATGGATGCCGACTCCCGTCGCGTGCTTGTTGAACAGGCCGCTGACGACGTTGAGCTTGGTCTTGATGGGCGCGAGCGGCTCCAGGCTCTGGCTCAACTCCATCTCCGCGCCGGCTCCCTTGGCCCACCAGTGCTTCGAGTTGATCCCATTCCCCATGAACAGCGCGGCAAAGCGTTTTGGAAACGTCGTAGGTTGGTTCGCCAAAGGCGGATTGCCGGACCGATCGCTCGACGTTGCTTCCTCACCCCACACCGGAATGGACTCCAGCCACGGCAGAGCCATCGCGACGCCAACGCCGTGCAACACGGTGCGCCGATTGATGCGGGATTGATTGGCAGACATGGCGGATTCCTCGATGGGTCGAAGCGAACGGAGTTTTATTACCGAAACCGGTGGAGGGTCAGGGCGTGCCACCGAACGGTTGCAGTGCGAGTCGGAACTCGCGGACGGAAGGAAAGCGATCTTCGGGTTCACGGGTGAGTCCCCGATGAATCGCGGCGGCCAAGGGGGCGGGAATGTCAGATCGGTACTGAGTGATTGGGACGGGTGCCTCTTGCAAGATCATCAGGATTTGCTCGGAAAGCGACTTGGGAAATTCGTAGATGTTCCGCCGAGTCAGCAGGTGATAGAGCGACGCGGCGGCCGAATACTGATCGACCGCCGGCTTGGAATCGCGAAAGTCCGTGATCTGTTCGGGGGCCATGAACGGAGTCGTGCCGCCGATGGCTCCCGTCATGGTCAGACCGCTCAACCGCGACGCCTGGTACGTGCGAGCCAATCCGAAATCGGACAGCCGCACGAACTCCACGCCGTTGGGAAGTTGTTCCACCAGCAAGTTCGACGGCTTGATGTCGCGATGCACGAAACCGCGCGCGTGAGCTTCCTCCAAGCCCTTGAGCATTTGCACGATCAGACGCACGGCTCGCGAAATCGACAACGGCGATTTCGCTTCGTCCAGCAACCGCGCGGCGTCCGGGCCGGGGACATAGTCCATCGCGAAGTACACCACGCCGTTCGATTCTCCGACATCTCGGCAGCGGACGATGTGCGGATGGTCGAGCGATTTCAGAATGCTCGCCTCGCGCAGGAACTTCAAATAGTCCCTCTGCGTGCCGCGGATCGCCGGCGAGATTGTCTTGATGGCCACGACCGATCGGTCGGCCTGGCAAATGGCGCGATGCACGGCCCCTTTCGCACCGCGACCAAGTTCATCCACGATCAGATAGCCGGCCAATGGCTGCGGTCGCTGGAGGATGAGGTTTTGATAATCCGCCGGTAACAGCCGCTCGATGTCGTACGGACTGAGCCGCTCCACCAGTGCGGTGACAAACCCGGCCGCAGTTCCTGGCAGCCCTCCGGCAGTCTCCAGCGAACGCATTCGGGCGCGTGGCCAAGTTCCTGGTGATAGTTGGCTCGGCAAAATTTCGGAGGGTGACTCCCCGAACGACGCTTCATCGAGCGTCTGCGTTGCCGATCCCGGCGCGAGCGGGAACTGATTGCTCCCTTGTTCGACACTCGGAAAGTACGGTCCATCGTCAATCGTCGCCGCGTCGGAGATCGAGACCGTCAACACGGTTTGCCCGCCGCAAATCTCGTCGCCATCTTTGAGTTCGGCCGACTCGACCCGCTCCGAGTTGACGAACGTGCCATTGCGGCTCCCCATATCCAGCAACCGGCACAGCGGCGGATTGACCTCGATCAAAAAATGATTGCGTGAGAAATACACGTCATCCTTCGGCAATCGAAACTGAGCCTTCTTCGATCGTCCGACGATGAAGTTCTGATGGTCCTCAAACGAAAACGAGCGCCCCGCATGTGGCCCGGCCGTGATAGTCAGTGTGATACGCATCAATGAAACCTCTGGCGAGCCATTTGAACGAAGCCTGCAGGCGGCGTCAGCCCAATGTCACTGACTTTAGAAAGTAGTAGGCACATTCCATGTGCCGTCAGCCTGAGAATTGCGGACGGCACATGGAATGTGCCTGCTACTTTGGCGACAAAGTGAGTGCCATTGGGCGTCAGTCCCCAGTGTTTTCAACCGGATCTCCCCGACCCCATTGAATCGGGATTTGGTCGCGGTTCCAAGACCACCGAGGACTGACACCACTCCGCTCGGCAGGAGCGTGATCTTTTGCATTCATCGAAAACAGGTGCGTCCACATGACTCGCACCGCGATGTGCCACCATCGATCAGGGGTCGGTTTTACGATTCTTCGGAATTGGCCGACTGAGCGTTGTGACCTTGAAGAGACTTGGTTCGGCCAATTCCGAAAAAAACCATGAATCGTTCGTCACCGAAACAACCCGATCTGGCATCCTATTCATTCAACATCAATGACGAGCGGCCGCAGGCCTTGACGCTCGGCGTCGATCAGTGCCTGCTCGAATTCGTTGGGCTTCAAGCCAGGATGCACTTTCCACTTTGGATTGGTTCCATCTTGAATGGCCACGAAAGAATACATACGGCCTAGCTTGGGGCCGAAGCCGTCAATCGAGATCGGGTGATAGCCCGCAGGGAGCTTCGACAGCTTCTGCTGGAGTTCCGTTTCCGAAAGTCCAAGATCATAGATTGCCCCAAATGACTTCCTCACGACGTGGAACCCGAAAACATCCAATCCTCGTTGGCACACGGCGACAGGTTGGTAGCCATCCGTTTTGACCTTTTCGAGGTGTGCGACCAGATTTGCGCGGGAGAAGGTGTCGCGCACCTCGAACTGAAGTGGAGCCTTATCCTCGCGGAGGATGACCTGGCTGCGATCCTGGCTGAAACTATTCCAGATGACACTCATATTGGCGGGAAGATTGTCGTAGATACTTTGTCGAGCCGCAGGGTCTTGTTCGTAATAGGCAGCCCAAGAGATGGAATCTCGGAGCCAGATCGAGGCGTAGCGGTGAGAGCCGTCGTCACCTCGAAAGCCAGAAATACAGATCGGTCTCCATGTCAGATTCTTCCGTTCTAGCTGGATCTCTTGTCCCAACTCCGGCCCGGTCCAATCCGTCTTTGCTCTCCATTGAATGCGTGGTTTGTTTTCCACCAACAAAACGTCGTATCGAGTCAGCCGACGGATACGGACCTTGAATTCGCGGTACGAAGCGTTTTTTGGGGGGTTCTCGGACTCCGAAACGTCGACATGAAAAAGATATTCGTTCCCCAAGTCCGCAGCCTGAGCCTTCCAGTCGATGATGCCGGTGGTGGGATTGATACGAGCTTCGATCGGCGGGTTCGTTTGTAGAGCATATCGCAACGCAGACGGAGGTTGGTCGGGGTCGCGAGCTTTTACCCCGAGTTGAAAATTCGCGTCCTCAACGACCGACTGGTCTACGATTGGGTCGATGATTGGCGGCTGGTTCACCTCAAGAACAGAGATGTCGAAGACCTGTTCGGCTTTCAGCAGGGGAACGTCTCGCGAACTCACAACGACAGACAGTGGATAGCGACCTGGTCCTTGAGCTTCCGTGGGTGTCCACGAAATGAGGCCCGTCGCTTCGTCAATCTCACACCCCGTTGGTGGCTCCGCGCCCAAGGCAAAACGCAACTCTTGCAGATTTAGACCCACAGGAATCGCATTGGCCTTCAGTGTCCACCTTTCGCCCTCTCGGATCGTCACGTTTTTAAGTGGAGCTAATTGCAAGCTTTGCTGGGTCGGAGAACCAGGCGATTGACTCGGCGTGGGCAAGTTGGTCGCGCCAGCGTTGGATTTCTCTTGTCCGGCGAAACCTTGGGTAGTTTTTCGTTTGCGGGTTTCGATGAGCCCCATCGGGCTGTCGCCCCACTTGGCGACGATTTCGGACTCGACCAGTTCCACCGACACTGCCGGGTTATCCCCTTTCTTCAGCGTGAACTTGTCTGTCTTGAACTCAGTGTTGCCGGACTTGATGAGCAGAGTGTGATCACCGGGTTTGATCTTGTAATTGATTGAGCCGTCTTTCAGCTTGATCGTTTCGTCGTCGAGGGTGACTTCGATGTCCTTCGAGTGGACCTCGATCTTGACCAGCGCGTCGCCGTTGTGGAACAAGAGAGCGACCGCCAGTAGCAACAACGCTCCGACGCCGATGACGATCGTCGTGAACCAGGGGAGCTTCTTGCCGCGTTTCGGTTGAGGCGCGAAAGTGGGCTTCGTTGAGAAGGTGGGCTCGTAGATGAAGACCGGGAACCCGGAAGTGGTGATCTGCTTTTCGTCTTGGGGAGCGGGGGGTGTGGGCACCCTGGTGGGTGGCAGGTCGGTGTTGCGAGCGGCGAGAGCATTCGGATCGCCCGGGGCGCTGATGTCCCCCGATCGCCGAAGTTCTTCTTGTTTCCTGGAGGCGCTGTATTCGGCGAGCGCAGCGGCGAACTCGGTCATGGTTGGGTAGCGGTCGGCGTGTTCTTTGGCGATGGCCTTGAGGACGATCGCTTCCAATGCTGGGTCGAGATCGGGGCGATATTTCGTCGGAGGATCGGGCGGCGTGGTGAGGATCTTGGCGAAGAGCGCTGTCACGGGTGCGTCCGGCAGGACGTCGAACGGCAGATGGGCTGTCAGCAATTCGTAAAGGATCACACCTAAGCTATAGACGTCGCTGTGTGGTCCAATGTCGTCCAATGTTCCATTGAGTTGTTCCAGCGACATGTACGCGGGCGTGCCGATGATCATGCCTTTTTGAGTCAGGCGTTGATGGCTCACGCTGATTCGGCGAGCGAGGCCGAAGTCGGTGACCTTCGGCCTGCCGTCGGAGGTCAGCATGATGTTCGCGGGCTTCAGATCGCGGTGAATGATTCCCAGTTTGTGGGCCGCTCCGACGGCGAGCGCGACTTGCCGCACCAATTGAATCACGGGCAAGTCCTTGAGACTCTTCGACCCTACCTTTTTCGAGAGCGGTTTGCCGTCGATGAATTCCATCGTCAGGTAGCGGCGGCCGTCGATCTCGCCGACGTCATAGACCTGGCAGATGTTGGCATGCGAGAGCTTCGCGGCAGTTTTTGCTTCACGGTCGAAGCGTTCGAGGTAATCGGAATCATTCGCCGCGTCGACGTGCGGCACCTTGAGCGCGACTTCGCGATCGAGTTGCGTATCCAAGGCGAGGTAGACGGTGCCCATGCCGCCGTCGCCGAGTACTCGGAGGATGCGGTAGCGACCGAAGATTTCTGGAAGGTCGGCGAGCGGGGTGGCTGCCATTGAATTGGCGAGCGGGGCGGCGTCAGCCCCCTGGTGGCTTGGCGGCGACGCCGAACCCACCGGGGGGCTGACGCCGCCCCGCTCGCCAAGTTGAGACTCGTCGTTCGCGCCGATGATCTTGGACGTGTCGCGCTTGGCGGCTTGGCGCGATGCGGAATCATGGGCTTCCATGTGCCGGATGAGTTGTTGCAGAACGGGCGCTTGCCTGGGAAATCTGCGAGCGAATTCGCCGAATCGAGGCGGCTCACCAAACTGCTGACGAGCATCCCATTCCATGAAGATCAGCGCTGCGGAAACCGTTTCGGCGGTGCCGAGGTCCGGAAACCGCGTGAGGTATTGTTCAATCTCGGTGTGTTGTCCCGACTCCCAACGCCGGTCGAGGTCGATCTCCACCAGTTCCGCCAGCGCCAGGCGGCGTGATTCGAGTGACCAACTGGCAAGCTCGGCCGCGAAGAGGTCGATCAGACCCGCGTCCCAGTTTTGACCGAAGCGCAGCTTCAGACCGGCGATCAAATCCGAGTCGGATTGAGCGACAGACATTTCCGGCTGCGGTGAAGTCGCCATGCTGGTCTCGCGGTAAGTGCAGCACCGTGTGAGCGGCCATTCTGAATCAATCTGAGTTTGTGAAGCAAGCGTGTCCGCACGATTTCGCGAGAGGCCAGCGGGACGGCTCAGCCGACTAGCTCGGCAGTCTCTCAGTCCTAGCGAGGCTTCGCCTCAGACCTGTTCCCATTCGCGCTCCGTTTCATTCGCGCGGACATTCCAGACTGCCGCGCGAATGAAATCGAGCGCGAATGGCTGCAAAACTTGACACAACCACATCGAGTTTCTGACCCCAAGGAATCGAGTCGCGGCGATGCTGGATCATCTGACGGAGGAACCCTCGCTGGCCGAGGCGGTTGCCTGCGCGGAGGAGAAGGATCGTTTGGTGAAGGAGGATCCGCCGGAATCTCCGCGCGTTCTCGAATTGCGCTTGGCGGATTACTCTATTCGGGAAATCGCCGACGAATGAACTCACAAAGGCGAGCGGGGCGGCGTCAGCCCCCCGGTGGTCCGCGACAACCCAAACACCGGGGGGCTGACGCCGCCCCGCTCGCCAATTCAAAACAGCAAAGCCAACTTTATGCCTTACGCATCGAGCCTCTCTGTTGATTCCGATCTCGATTCCGCGGTGCAAGCGGTGTGCGATGATGTTCGCCGCCAGCTTGCGGGACAGTCGCCGGATCTGTGTTTCTTGTTTGTGTCGCACGCACACGCCGATGGATTCGATGATCTGCCGGCGGCGGTGCGACGGGAGCTCGGTACCAAAGTCTTGCTCGGCTGTACTGGCGAGACCGTGGCGGGGAGCGATCGAGAGATCGAAGAGGGACCGGCGCTGAGTCTGTGGGCCGGCGTGTTGCCCGGCGCGACGCTGACGCCGTTTCATTTGGAATTCGGCGAGACGCCGGACGGCTTGATCGCGATCGGCTATCCGGACGACTTGAACGACTTGGCGACCGACGCACGAGCGGTCTTTGCGTTGGGGGAACCGTACTCATCGGTGCCAGATTCAGTGATTGAGCGCCTGGCGGACGAGTTGCCCGGTGTGCCTTTGCTCGGCGGCATGGCCAGTGGCGGTGGGCCGCAGGAGAACCGTGTGTTCCTCAACGACGAGTGCTTTCCGCAGGGGACCGTCGCCGTGCTGATGCGCGGCGGGCCGAAGGTGAGATCGGTGGTGTCTCAAGGTTGCCGGCCCATCGGCCCGACGTTCGTGGTCACGAAATCCGAGCGAAACATCGTCTTCGAGTTGGGCGGCAAGCCGACGATCGACCGGCTGCGTGAGTTCTTGCCTGAGCTGCCCGCGCGCGATCAGCGACTGGTGCAGCTCGGTCTGCACGTCGGCATTGCGATGAGCGAATACAAGACGACGTTCGGACGTGGCGACTTCCTGATCGCCAACGTGATCGGCGCGGATCAGCAGTTGGGAGCAATCGCGATTGGCAACTTGGTTCGCACCGGTCAGACGGTGCAGTTTCATGTGCGCGATGCCGACACGGCGGACGAAGATCTCGTCCACTTGCTGGATCAGCATCGCGCCGAGCGGAGTTCGCCGACCAAGGCCGCGTTGCTCTTCAGTTGCAACGGACGCGGAACGCGGCTGTTTGACGAACCGCATCACGACGCGGCGACGATTCAACGAGTGCTCGGCCGGGTGCCGCTGGCGGGCTTCTTCGCTCAAGGAGAACTCGGCCCGGTCGGCGGAAAAAACTACATCCACGGCTTCACAGCCAGCGTCGCGTGCTTTGAATGAGAGCCAAGTTCCGGGGTCAGGTCTTGCGCACGTCAACTGGTGCCGCCGCCGGGGCCGTGTCCGTAGAGGTGCTCAATCGGAGTCTTGTGTCTCCACGAGATTTGATCGACGGCCACCTGGAACACGGCGGCGATTCTCTGCCGTTCGTCCGGCGAGGGAGTCCAGCGGCCGAGGGCGATCGCCGTCACTCGCGATTCATCCAGGCCGCTGCGCTCGGCCAACTGGGCGAGAGTGACTTGCTGCGATTCACAAAGTTCGGCGACATTCGTGACCATGATTGGAAACTCTGATTGGGACGATCAAGCCAAAATCTCGCGAACGACGCGGGCTTGTGCGGCTTCGATGAGTTGGCCGATGCCAGTCGCTCGCGGGAATGTGACGCGCTGCGGGTCGAGACCGAAAAGATGGAACAGCGTGGCGTGGTAATCATGGTGCATGACCACGTTCTCCACGGCCTTGTGGCCGATTTCGTCGGTCGCTCCGTAAGTGATGCCACCTTTCACGCCGCCGCCGGCCAGCCAATGGCTGAAACCATAAGTGTTGTGATCGCGACCGATGGACCCCTTGGCGGCGTTTTGAACGACCGGCAGGCGGCCCATCTCGCCGCCCCAGTGGACCAACGTCGTGTCGAGCAACCCACGCTCTTTGAGATCTCGAACCAGCGCGGCAGCGGGTTGGTCGATCTTCAAGCAGACTCGCGGCAGACTGGTGAGGATGTTGCTGTGATGGTCCCACTCTTGGTTGGCAGTGAAGAGCTGCACGAACCGCACGCCCCGTTCGATCAATCGCCGAGCGATCAAGCAGCGCGAGCCGAATTCTTTCGTCTCGGCGCGGTTGAGACCGTACATCTCCTGCGTGGCTTTTGTTTCGCTAGAAATGTCGAACGCTTCTTTCGCGGCGGACTGCATCTTCGCGGCGAGTTCATAGCTGGCGATACGGGCCGCGAGGTCGTTCTCTCCGGGGCGATCCGCGAGATGCTCGCGATTGATTTGTTCGAGATATGCGAGGAAGCGTTCCTGCGGCTTGCCCTGCATGTGCGGGGGCGGATCAAGGTTCGCGATCCGCGGCTCGGTCGGCCGCGCGACCGTCCCTTGAAACAACGACGGCAGAAAACCGTTCGACCAGTTGTAGACCCCTTCAACCGGCAGCGACGCGGGGTCTCGTAAGACCATGAATGCCGGCAAGTCGTCGTTCTCACTGCCCAGCGCGTAGGTCATCCAAGAACCGACCGACGGGCGGCCCGGCAAGACAACTCCCGACTGCAATGCGAGGATCGACTGGCCATGATTGTTCACGCCGGTGCGCATCGAACGGATCAAGCAGATGTCGTCGGCCACAGTTCCCAGATGCGGCAGCAGGTCGCTCAGTTCCATGCCGCAATCGCCGCGCGGACGAAACTTCCACGGACCGGAGAAGAGTTTGCGGCTTGCCTGATCGACGCTGTCAAACTTGAAGTCGCCGCCGGAGTAATCCTGCATGTGATACTTGGCCAGCTCCGGTTTTGGATCACAGAGGTCGACGTGACTAGGACCACCTTGCATAAACATCGAAATCATGGCGCGAGCCTTTGGCTCGGCGTGCGGCAGCCTCGGCTTGAGGTCATACGTCGGCCGTTCCAGCGTCGGCTTCGCGGGAGCAGCCGCGATGCCGTCACGTTCCAACAGCCAGGCCAAGGCCAATGAGCCGAGTGAATAACTTTGCGTGGCCAGAAAATGACGGCGGCTGGATATTGCGTTGGACATAGGGATCGCCCTCACGAATCATCGTTTTAGTGCGTCTCATTTTTCGCCCTTCATTTTTCGCCAGCGGTTTCTCCGAACGAAGCTGGCGGAAAATGAAGGGCGGAAAATAGGACGAGAGAAACTGATTGAGTTCAATCGACGTACAGGAATCCATTCGAGATCAGCAGCGCTTGGCAAAAGCTCGACAAGGCTCGTTGAGCCGGAGTCACGGGATTCTTCTTATCAGCCGGCTGCCCGGCGAATTGCTCGGCGTGTTCGGTCAGGAATGCGACGGCGGATTGCACCTGAGCGTCGCTCGGTTCGCGGGCGAGCGTCAACCGCCAAGCCTGTCGAGCTTGCGCGGCGGGGACGCTGCCGGCTTCGCGAGCGACTCGATCGGCGAGTGCTTCGGATTGATCGGACGCGAATTCGTTGTTCATCAGCATCAGCGATTGCGGTGCGACGGTGGACGGCGTCCGAATCGCGCAGTTCGGTGCGAGTGTGGCGGCATCGAAAGTCTCCAACATCGCCAGCGGCATCGTGCGGCGGACGGTGATGTAAACGCTGCGGCGATACTCCTCGCCATTGAGCGGCACCTTCTTCCCGGTCGGCCGGCCGGCGGTGTCGCGAGTGTCCACGCCGACAATGATCTGGCCGGTCTCGTCGGGAGTGACTGGGATCGGCGCTCCGAAGAGCCTGATCGTGAGATCGCCGCTGACCGCCAGCATCGCATCGCGCACGGTCTCGGCTTCGAGGCGGCGGATCGACATGCGGCCGAGCAAGCGGTTGTCGGGATCGACCGCATCGAGTTCCGGACGGCGTCGCGAGGATTGTCGGTAAGCCGTCGAAGTCATCAACAAGCGATGCAGTTTCTTAAGCGACCAGCCGGAGCGCATGAATTCGTCCGCCAACCAATCGAGCAACTCTGGATGCGTCGGCGGTTCGCCCAGCCGTCCGAAGTCGCTGGGAGTTGAAACCAAGCCGCGGCCAAAATGGTGCATCCAAATCCGATTCACGAAGACTCGTGCGACCAGCGGATGCTGGCCGTTCGTCAGATGCTGCGCGTAGGCCAAGCGGCGACCGGACGTCGGCAGCGATGGATCGTCCACCGGAATACGCGGCGAACCATTCGAGCCGCGACCGTCAGGGAGCGGTTCCACGGAAGGCTGCGTTGAGGAATCCGCTCCCTGACGGTCACGGCTCGGCAAGCAGAGCACGGCCAGTTCACCGGGCGCGACTTCTTGTTTTGGCTGACTGAACTCACCGCGGAAGAATAGATACGTCGGCGGGATATTGCCGGGAACTTCGGTCAGACAGTGCGCGAAGTCGTCGGCCGGTCGAATCGCTCGCTGATCGGCGATCAGCTTGCCGAACTGATCCATGATCGCTTTGTGCTCGTCCTTGAGATTGCGATCGATCAAGTTCACGCCGACGGCCGCTTTCGGATGATCGGCCAGCAACTGCTTCTGTTCGTTGGTCCGTTTGGCGATCGGCGTCTTGTACGCCTCGCGGATTTTGTCTTTGAGTTCGTCGGAAAATCCTTCCATATTCTTTTCACGGAAGTTGGCGGCAAGTTCTTCAATCTTGTCCGCTCGTTCCTTTTCGAGCCGTTTGATTTCGAGATCGCACTTGGTCACGAGCTGGTTTTGCTCGGCGGTCCACAGCGACACCAGGCGCGCGTTCGGATTCCGCCACTCCTTCCAGTCGAGAGCCGGCTCGAAGATCGCTCGCATCCGGTGGTAATCGACGTGCGAGATCGGGTCGTAGCGGTGCGAATGGCATTGAGCACATCCGACCGTCAGCCCCAACAGCGACGTGCTGACGATCTTGATTGTCTCGGCAATGCACTCATTGCGGGCGATGTCTTGATTGACCGCGGCATCACCAGTGCCATCCGGTCCCATGCGCAGAAAGCCGGTCGCGATGAGCATGTCGGCTTGTTGAGGAGTGAGTCCGCGATACTCAATCGGGGCCTTTCCCTTCAACGCACGCTTATCTCCGGCAACGCTGGTGAGCGAGAGAAGCAGTTCATCACCGGCCAGTTGTTCGCGAATCAATTCATCCCACGGCCGATCGGCGTTGATCGCACGGACCAGCCAGTCGCGATATTTGTAGGCGTACTTGCGTTCGAGATCCTTTTCGCCGAAGCCGTCGCTATCGGCGTAGCCCGCGATATCGAGCCAGTGCCGCGTCCAACGCTCGCCGTAATGCGGCGATTCGAGCAGTCGGTCAATCAGTCGTTCGAACGCGCCGGGGTCGCGGTCGGCCAGAAACTCATCGACTTCCTCGGGTGTCGGTGGCAGGCCGAGTAAATCGAAGGACGCACGCCTCGCCAGCGTCAGGGCATCGGCCTCGTCCGAGAACGAAAGTTTGTCCTGCTCCAGTCGCGCGAGCAGAAATGCGTCGATCGGAGTGTGCACCAATTCGAGCTGCGACACACGCGGGGCACTCGCTCTTCGAATCGGTTGAAACGACCAGAACAACCGCTCCTCCTCAGTGACATCGTCATCCGCAATCGTCTCCGGTTCCGGCCGAGCGGTCTTCGCGCCGGCATCGATCCATGCCGCGATGGTGCGCCGTTCTTTGTCGCTCAATTTCTTTTCACCCGGCGGCATCTCGCCCGCCGTGATCCGCTTCCACAACAAACTATCGGCATGTTTGCCGGCGACGACCGCCGGGCCTGACTCGCCACCCTTGGCAATCAATCGGGCCAGTCGCAGGTCGAGTTTCGCTTCTTGCTTCTCTTCCTCGCCGTGACATGGAAAGCAGTGCGTTTTGAAGATCGGCCGCACCTGCGTTTCAAACAGCGGCGCTGCGTTCGCGGCGACTTTTGGTGGACGTTCTTCCGCAAACGTCGTCGAGACGCACACGCACAAAGTCAACGGCAGGAGCAGGCAGGATCGAAGCATGGCAGGTGATCAACCGGTGGGAAAAATGCGTCGCCAATATAGCGTCGTGCAATTGCCGAGGCGCGTCGATTTCACAGATTTCAATTGCTTGCGATGCCGCCTTCCGATTTAGCATCAGCTCGTCAGTTTTCCGAAAGCGACTGGCATCACCAGCGGGCAGACGCGCCCCGCTCGCCATTCCCGCTTCGTTTCGCCATCGGCTCGACCACGGTTGTTGCCATCCTGATGACGGGCCATCGAACATCGACCTGCGGTTCGCATTCGCTTTGAGTCACAAATCACTCGGCGATTCATCGCTTGATCACCGCTGCGTTGCGGCCCACTCAGATTTCCAACGATTGGCATTGCGACTGCCTTGTGCCGCACGCCAACCGAATGCGAGTCAGCCAGTTCAGACGGGATGGTCCCGCTGACGCAATCGCTGGACTCGGCTCACATCAGGAACAATCAGGCACAGAAGGATCCAAGCCATGACCACCCTGTCGAAGACCAAGAAAGCCGTTCGCGAGTTGACCGCCTTGCGAACTGACGACTCCCGTACCAAATCGGTCGAACGCCATCGTTGCTGCCGATGCTGTCGTTGTTGTCGTGGTCGGTAGCCGCTGGATCATCCGGCGAGCGGAGGTCGTCCAGCCTCGGGTGCGTCAGAGTTCACAATCGCATCACCATCGCCGCATCCGCCAGTTCAAGCTGGCCGCTCGCTGTTTGATTCTTGAACGCAGACTTTTGGAAGGAATCCATCATGTCCCTCGCCATGCTCGATGCCGTTTGTTCGATGAACTCCTCAAGGTTGCAGATGCCGGGAATCGGTTATGCCCTTCGCGAACAGAACCGCTACATCCTCGACGACCCGGCGATCAATGCCGTCGAGATCACTTTTGAACGAGCCGATGACCCGCTGCGGATCGACCGCTATCTCGGCGATCGTGAGTTCGATCATGTGGGTATTCACGCTCTGAAGCTGTCCGTCGCCAGCCCGGATGCTCCCGGACACAACTACCTCGAAACGCTGCTGGCGATCGCCGAAGAGAACGACGCCGAATCGATCAGCGATCATCTCGGCTTTACCCGCGACGCGCATCACGGCGTTGAGATGGGTCACTTCGCTCCGCCGCCGTTCACGCCGGCGGCTCTCGACGCGACGTGCCGAAATATCGACTTCGTGCAGACGTTCTTTGGCCGCCGCGATCGGCGGTTCTATATCGAGAACATCGCTTATCTGTTCCAGTTCGAGGGGACAATGACTGAGGCGGAATTCTTGTGGAGGGTGCTGCGGAATACCGGCTGCGGCTGGTTGCTCGACGTGACCAACGTCTACGCCAACGCGACCAATTTTGGTTTTGATCCGTATGACTTTATCGCCGAAGTCCTGCCGGCCGCCGATCGAGTTCAAATCCATCTGGCCGGCGGCTTCTTCGACGAGCAAGCGGGCATGTACATCGACAGCCATTCGGAACCAATTCCGGAACCGGTGTGGGATTTGTACCGCCACGCGCTCGACCAAAGCCGCAGCAAAGTTGATGCAGTGTTTCTGGAACGAGATCAAAACTATCCCGACGAACGGGGCTGGCGGCGCGAAATCCGCCAGGTGCGAGCCATCGCGGAAGAAATTTGTTCGCCGAGATAGACCGAATTGAAACGAGAGATCCTCCTGGTTCTCCGGGGCGGAGTGTGGAAGTTCTGTTTGGATGATGTCGCCGATTGTTGGGAAGGCCGGCAACAAAGTCCTGCGCAAACGGCACGACCACACTTCTCCCCGGAGGGCCAGGAGGCAATGACGAATGCCGAAGTTCCCAATGACAAAGGATTGCCGTCGTGATCACTCTGACTTCACCGCCGCGCGAAACTTACCGCGATCAAATCCAGCGCTGTGCGCAAACGATGGCGCTGGGCTATGTCGAGGACGTGCGTCCGTTCTTGGCGCACGGCGAAAAGATCGAGCACGTCAAGTTGTTCACGGACGGGAATCTCGACAAGCGAATTGACAAGGTGCTCGATCAAGTGGAGCTGCTCAAGCCGGTCTTCGAGCAGCTAGAAAATCTTGTTTCCGAGTACATCCTCGAAGTGCCGCTGGCCGCGTATGACTCGGGCTGCTCGGACGGAGATCGGTTCCTTCGCTGGCTCAGCCTGACACAGGTGGCGACTCCCGAACAACAAGACTACATCACTTGTCAGCTTGCTCGGCACGAAGTCGAGCACATCGCCCGCAAGAATCGGCTGGGGCATGTCCGCTTCCAGGAACTTCGCAGTCTGACGGAGCGGCTGAAAGAGGAACTCGGCACGAATCCGAAGCTGCGGGTGCATCTCAACCCGATTCGGACTTGGACAACGTTTCAAACGACGGTGTTGCTGGATGAAGGTGCGACGACTCCGGCGGACGTGATGTTCTTTGCCTGCCGAAATCAAATTCGGACCTCGGCCTTCGAGGAGACCGGCCGGTACTTCGTCGAGGCTTTAGCTTCCCACGGTCCGCTGACGTTGCAGGATTGGAAGCGACTGGATCGTTCCGTTTCCCGCGGCGAATTGATGGAGTTCTGCCTCGACGCCGCGGAGATGGGATTCGTGGCGTTCGGCTGAGGCGACTCCGAGATTTGAGATTTGAGATGAGGCCGTCGAGCGAATGTTGCTCTCTCTCGTTCGGCGGCTTCTTGATTTAACCACCCACAACCCATGTGGGAGAACATCATGCTGGCTTTGCAATCCGCTCCGACCATTCTGCCCTCGCGGCCGCGCAGCGAGCCAGCTCGCGCTGTCGATCCCGCCGCAGCTATGAACCCGCTTCGTCACCTCTTCGCCGCCAACCGTGCGAAGCTGTTGCTGACCTACTTGCTCTTCAACGTCGAGAACCTGCTGCGATTGTCGCAGCCGTTGGTGTTGGGTCACGCGATCAACGATTTGCTGCACGATTCGTCATTCGGGCTGCTGCTGTTTGTCGGCCAGCATTTGACGCATTTGCTGATCAGCTCGCTGCGGCAGATGTACGACACGCGTGTTTTCACCGGCATCTATACCGAACTCGCCACGAAGCTGGTTGTCGAGCAACGTAGCCGCGAGGTCGGTACGTCGCGAGTTGCCGCTCGCAGTTCGTTGTCGCGTGAGTTCGTCGAGTTCTTCGAGAACTACGTGCCGCTGCTCATCAAGTCGCTGTACTCCGTCGTGGGAGCGTTGGTCATGTTGGCGTTCTACGACCGCAGTCTCGTCCCGATCTGTCTGGGCCTGCTGCTGCCGGCGGTTGTCTTGAACCGCATCTATTCGCGACGCACGTTTGAACTGAGCCGCCAGTTGCACGACGAACTGGAACACGAAGTGGATGTCATCGACCATAACCATGCGCCGGCGATTCGCCGTCACTACGACGCCGTGGCTGCTTGGCGCGTGAAACTTTCTGACTGCGAAGCGCTCAACTTCGGCACGATGGAGTTGTTCGTGCTGGGCGTGCTGGTGCTGGCCTTACTGCGGACCTGCTCGCTGACGTCGGCGACTCCCGGAGACATCTTCGCCGTGTTCCGCTATGTCTTGATGTTGTTGATGGGCTTCGATGGTGTGCCGAAGCTCGTTCAACAATTCAGCCGGCTGCGGGATCTGTCACAACGTCTGCGCCGAGCGTAGCGCGGGCGGCGCATACGACACTCAGGCGAGCGGGGCAGCGTCTATGTAGCAGGCACATTCCAAAGCGACTGCCGGGAGCTGACGCCGCCCCGCTCGCCTTGGGGCTTTAAGTCCGGCCATGCAGGTACTCGTTGAGGAAGTGCAGCGTCACTTCCTGGTCGTTGGCCAGATGGGCGTTCAAGTCGCCGATGGAGAGGACGCCTACGAGCTGTCCCTCCGGCCCAACGACCGGCAGATGCCGGATGCGATGCGTTCTCATCGTTGCCCGCGCGTCGTCAATTGACATCTCTGGCGAGCAGCACGCCATGTGCGAGGTCATCACGTCGCCGACCAGCGTCTCGTTCGGATTGCGTTGAGCAACCACCACACGACGCAGCACGTCCCGTTCGGTGAAGATGCCGCACATCTGGCCGTTCTCGGTGATGATCAGCGCTCCGACGGAGTGCTGATCCATGTGCTGTGTCGCGGCCAGAACGGTTTCGCGTCGTTCAATGGTCAGTACCGGACGCGGCGGTTTCGCTTTGAGAAGATCGTTGACGGTCGCCATGTTGCTGCTCCTGTTGCTGAAGGTCGGAAGAACACCGAACCAGCCTCATCAGGACGCGATCTTATGAAAGTTTCTTCTGGCGCGCAGTCCCTAATTGAAAAAACTGTCACGCGAGCCGTCTACTTCTCAGACTGATAGCCGGTCGGAAGCAGAGTCTTCTCGTCCCGCCGCAGCGTGCGTGCTCTGTCGGCGGGCGTGGTCAGCGGCGCGGAGGATTGATCCCTGGCGGCAACCGGCTCTTCACGAGTGGAACTCGGTCCGCGGGTGGAGCGTTCCGTTGGCGAGCGGCTTGGCGTCGCATCGCGAGCGGCTGACGCTGGAGCGCCCTGTTCCGGAAACGTGCGAATCGTCGTGATGATTTCCTTGATCTGATCGAACTTCGCTCCGGTGGGGAGTTCCAGTGTCAAATCCATCCGCCGAGTGACGTGCGATTGAATCGGCAATCCTGATTCGCGATCGATGGTGCATGTGCCGAAGCAATGCCCGTTTCGCAGAGTCATCTTCTCAGTCGCCCCCGCGTGTTGGACCGCGTTGCTGGCCTGTTGAATTTGAGCCGGCACAATGTGGCCGAAGAGTTCCAGCGTCGCATAGCGATCGTTGATCTCACCCAACCGGTACGCGGTGTCGATGGTCATGGGGATTGGCCGCATGATCTGACGGTTCTTGCGCCAGGACGCGCCGACTTTCACGGTGGCGTTCGCGTTCAGGTCATCGACGTTGTACGGCAACATGCCCACGCTGTCGTCGATAAAGTTGGCGATCCCTTCGTCCTCTTGAGTCGCCGCCAACCGCGTGAGCAATTCCTGCTGCTGACTGGCCGGAGCATGTCTCACACAGCGTTTCAAGAAGGCATCAAAGTCAAAGACCTCGACGATGCGATTGTCCGCTCCCAGTTCAAACGAGAAGCCGTTATCGACCAGCCCGTGATAGACCCAAGCGGCCTCCGGGATCGTCGTCGGCAACAGAACCGAGTCGTAGCTGACCTTCTCACCCGCGATGTCATGTTCGTAGCGGACTTGCTGATAGCTGACACCGAGCCGCTTCACGCCTTGTTCAATGGCCTCGACCGTCACGAACAGTTTCATCGTCAAATGCGACGTGCTTTCAATGGGCCGGCCTCCGTCCGGAGACAACTGCCGCAGTCGCTGCTCGACCGTCTTGAAGAGCGGAAACCGTGTCCCGACCTTCAACCGAAATTCGAGATTCTCGGCCGGGAGTTCTTTCTTCGCGGTCTCGCGGTTCTTCTCCGCGCTGGCGCGTTCACCGAGTTCCGGAATGGCATCCTCCGAATTTGTGTCGGAGTTCTGGGTGCCGAACCAGCCGCAGCCAGACAAGCTCAACAACAATCCGGCTACGCCAAACCAACCAGCGACTCGCGTCATCATGACGTCCTCGATTCTTCCGTGATGCCCCGCCAATTTCGGCGGGAACATATCAGCCGCTGGTCAGTCGGCAAAGACGATTTCGTCGCATTCAAAAGTAGACGAGTCACTCCGTGACTCGACGGTTCCGGTCACGGAGTGACCGGTCTACTTAGGTCGGCACACTCAGCGGTTTTCCGTTGTCTTTCGCCGAGAATTGCAGCAGAAACGGAACGGCGACTTCCGCCCAGCGAACGGGATCAAGTTGCCGGCTGGCTGACGCCCCGAAGGCACTCTGCAGCATTTCGGTATTGATGATGCCCGGGTCGAGCGGAATCGCGGCCATACCGTCCGGCAGTTCTTGAGCCATCGCTCGAGTCAGCCCTTCGATGGCCCACTTGGTCGCGCAGTACGGAGCCACGTCCGCCGACGTCGATCGCCCCCAGCCGGAACTGAAATTGACGATCACGCCGTGTTGCCGCTCGATCATCGCCGGTGCGAAATGCCGCACGACGTTCGTGACCCCTTTGATGTTGACGTCGATGACCGCGTCAAATTCCTCGACCGGCACATCCCACAGCGCCGCGTTGCGATTGATGATCGCCGCGTTGTTGAGCACCAAATCCGGCGGACCAATCTCAGCCAGCACGCTCTTCGCCCACCGAGCCACGTCGGCATCGCGGCTCACATCGACAACGTCAAACCGATGCGGTGCCGCGTGTCGGACGCGCAGCGACTCAATCGCCGCCGCCTGCCGGCCGCAGCCAATCACGCGATGACCAAGGCTCGCGAACTTCGCGGCCATCACTTCACCCAGTCCTTTGGTGACCCCCGTGATCAACACGACTCGACTGTTGGCAGACTTCGACATGCGGTACTCCTCTGTAGCTCGACTCTCCGAGTCGAGCATTCTGTCCGAACGAATGCGAACACTCGACTCAGAGAGTCGAGCTACGTCTTGCCCACGATGACGTCATCGCCCGGTCGTTGCAATTCAACAGATCGAGCCTGAGAATCCCGGCCCACTGTCACATCCCACCCCCAGCAGGAGACCACCAGATGAATCGTTTTCGTTGGCAGGCCGTTTCCGCAGCCGCCGTTCTTGTGTGCTGCATCGCCGTTGCTCAAGAGAAGGAAAAAGCCACACAGGTCGTCGAAGTCAAAGACATCAAACTGACCGTGCCCAAAGCCTGGAAGCAGGAAGATCCGAGCAACCAATTGCGAATCACACAGTTCAAGCTCGCTGCTGCTGAGGGAGACAAGGAGGCCGCCGAGCTTGCCATTTCACAGTTTGGCGGCGGTGGCGGTGCCGTCGGTGACAACATTAAACGTTGGCTTAATCAGTTCGATCTCAAAGATCGCAAGGCAAAAATCACCAAAGGAAAAAGCAAGCAAGGTGAATACATCTTGGTCGATTTGACTGGCACGTACATCCCCCCGCCATTTGAGAAAAGGAAGGGACCGATTCCTGGCCAGAGAATGCTCGGCGTCATGTTGATGGTTGAAGACAAGGGCCTTTATTTCTTGAAGTTGCTCGGCTCGGAGAAGACCGTGACAAAAGCCGCAACCGATCTTCGGTCATCGTTCGGAGCGAAGGCCGACGACGAGAAGGAATATCAGCCTGACTAACGTCGTCCGGCGAAGCCGCAGGAACGTAGGCGAGTCGCTCCCGCGACTCGCATTCCAAACGTCGATCGACTCCCGATGCCACGTTTCACAGTGATCGGTTTCGCTGAGCTACCCAAACACCACGAGGCAGGCGATTCGCCTGCCTCGTTGGTTTTCGGACGTCAAATTGCCCGGATCCGCTTAGTCGCGTTTCAGCAAATAATGGCAGCGTTTGCAGCGGACACGGCGTTTGACCAGGCAGTTACACTTCGGGCAACGCTTGGTTCTCAGGGCAATTTTTCGCTTCGTGCGGGGGCGGATGACCATTTCAACTCGTTCCTCGAACAGTTCAGACTTGGGCCGGGATCAAATGAGCGGGGAAAACTAGCGGAAGGTCCAATCATTCTCAAGCGGTTGGCAACAACTTTGCCCGACCGGCCCAGCACGACGCGCGAGCGAGTGGTTGTTTCAAACAACCACTCGCTCGCGCGTCGTGCTGGTGTGACCTGACCACTACCAACAGTGGTTGTCTCATGCTCCTGCAACAAAATCTGCGATCTGGTTGACAGGTCTTGACCAATTCCTACGATCCGCCCGCTTTGTTCAAGACGGCTCATGTATGCGAGCCACTGACGGTTTCAGAATTTGAGTTTCTCAAGTTGAAATTGCAGCCAATCTTGAGTGAGCACCCTGACTGTCGCGGCTGGTTGGTCGCGAGCAGGCTCGAACCAAAGGATTGGTCTCGGAGAATTCGCATGGATGCGACGCTCGCTTTGAGCCGGTTGGCTGACAGTGCTCTGTCGGCTTCGCAAACCCAGCGGATCTTCCAGTTGGTAGTTCCGGCTTTAGCCGGTCATTGCCGCCTAAACGCGGAACTACGAACGAGAACAACGATCTTCTGACCGAGCTTGAGCCATGAGCCGACTCGGTGGCGCGAGTCGGTTCCCGTTTCTTTTCGCCAGGAACTCAGCACAGGAAGTGCTGAACTTTGGAAGGGACTCCCGCATGAACACGAAGCCGATTATCGCCCTCAATGCCGATTTCCGCGCCGCCTCCGCCGAGCACATTGCTCTGACCTGGATCACCAGCGGTTACTATGACCAAATCAGCGGCGGAAAAACCGCCAAGTCGCCGGGAGGCATCCCGATGATCCTGCCGCCGCTGGCCGAAGATGAAGATTTGCGAGCGTTGCTGGAGAAGTGTGACGGCGTGGTGCTCGGAGGCTGTTCGCTCGACCTTGATCCGCGGCGGCTGGGCTTCGACAAGCATCCGGCAACGAAACCGATGGCGACTCGCCGCGAAGATTTTGATCGTCGCTTGGCAAAGATGGCTGTCGAGATGCGGTTGCCGATCCTGGCGATCGGTGCGGGCATGCAGACCGTCAACGTCGTCTGCGGCGGCACGTTGTTCCAGCACATTCCCGAAGACTTCCCGAAGGCAATCCAGCACCGCGACCACGTCGAGCGAACGTTGCGGCACATCATCAACATCGTCCCCGGCACGCGGATGGACGTCATGTACGGCCCCGGCGAAATCCGAGTGAACAGCGACCACCACATGTGTGTCGATCAGCTCGCTCCGCTGTTTAAGGCCAGCGCCACCGCGCCGGACGGAGTCGTCGAAGCCTTTGAATCGGTCGATGACGATTGGTTCTGCGTCGGCGTGCAATGGCATCCCGAAAGCGACACCGCCGCCGCGCTGGACATGCAGGCTTTTGAAATCTTCCTCGAAGCCTGCGTGGACCGTCTGGCCGGAACCGAAACGGATTCCGCGCCGATGACTATTCCGTTTACGCAAAAGGTCTCTCGCAAAGCCGTCGCCGCTGCGTAATCGCCGACAGGCCAGTTGAGCAACCTCCGGTCAATGCACTCCCTGACCGGGCACAGCACCGCTGGTGGAGACGAGCAGGAACATTCCTGTTTCGCCTCCGCCAGCGGTGTCTTTTTGCCCGCGATTGGAAATAACGCCACCCTCCTTGCGAGGGTGGTTCCCGCGCTCTGAAGCTAGGTGCCACGAACGCTCAACGACGCTTTGATCGGGGAGTCTTTCGACCGCTCCGCGCCGTAGCTTCAGAGCACGGGAACCTCCGGGACAAGCCCGGCGGCAGCATGGCAAGGCGGCGGCGTCACGGCTTTGCAAACACGCTGTCGTCGAGCTTCTCCACATATTTGAATTCTGTGACCTCGACGTCGGCGTGCGGTTTGTCGTTGCGTTTGACGCTGATCTTCAAGGGCTGTTGAGCACCCTCAATCAGTTTGTATTCGCTATACGTCGATTCTTCGGTCACTTCCTGATTGGTCGTCTCATCCTTCACGCGGGATTCGGTTCTCACCAAGTGAAACGTCGCCTTATCAAAGAAGAGATTGATGGGGCGGCGTCCCTCGCGAGTCACATTCACGCCGACAGCTTTGCGGCCGGCGATTTCGATTTCGCCAAACGGAGCCAAACTGAAAGCCTTGTCCTGCAACGGCAGCAGCGTGGCGACCCAGCCGGAGTAGGCTGTCTCTTTTGTCTCGGTCAGTTGTTCGGCCGGCATGTCGATGGTGTCGTTATTGATCTTGAGCCAGCCCTGATTCCGATTGAGCACGCTGGCAAACGAAATCGACTGGCCGTCCAGCACGAACGAGATGAAGGCTTTCTGCTGATCCACGCCTTGTGAGTCGATCTCGCCGGTGAAAGCGATCGGAGCACCGTTGATTTGAATCGTGCCTTTGATCTTCGAGGTCGCTCCCTTGAACTTGGCGAGCAGTTTCTCGCCACCATGCACCTGGATGGCTTTCTCGACGATGGCTCGCGAAGCCGCATCGTCGGCGACAACGAAACTCGGAATGGACCAGGCCAGACCGCACAGCACAAAGAATCGACGTGACATTCGCATGGGACACCTGACTCCTGAAATGTGATGCTCTGGAAAAGCCCGGCCTTTTCAAAACATCCGAGCTTCTGCCGATTCGCCGCTGTCACGAAAATCTTGGGCAGATCGTTCGTTTAATGAACCCGCTGGCCCGGCACCGCGCCGCTGTCGGGCGAGAGCAGGAAAATCTCTTGGCCTCCGCCGCCGGCGGCGCAAACCATGCCTTCGCTGACTCCGAATCGCATCTTGCGCGGAGCCAGGTTGGCGACCACGATGACTAAGCGGCCGACAAGTTGCTCCGGTGTGTACGCGCTCTTGATGCCGGCGAAGACGTTGCGGCGCAGTTCGCCACCAAGGCTCAGCGTGAGCTGCACCAGCTTGTCAGCCCCCTCGACCGCAGACGCCGAGACGACGCGCGCGACGCGCAGGTCGATCTTCGTGAAATCGTCGATCGAGCAGAGGTCGGCGACGAGCGGCTCTTTCGCTAAGGCTTCGGGGCCGTCAGTCGGTTGCGACGGCAGGGCCAAGCCTTCAACGACTGTCCCTTCTTCGGTGGGTTTACTGTCTTCAATCATGGATTGCACCTGTTTGAGTTCAACTCGTTTGAGCATGTGTTGGAAGTTCGCGACGGGAGTGCCAGTCAACGGTGAATGAGCATCCTCCCAGCGCGTGATGGGAGCACTGAGCAACTCGCCCGCCTGCTGGGCCAAGCGGGGCAGCACGGGGGTGAGATAGACAACGATCTGCCGAAAGAGATTCAATCCGATCGAACAAATTTGCCGGACCTCTTCGGCCTTGTCCGGCTGCTTGGCCAACGTCCAGGGAGCTTTCTCATCGAGAAAGGCGTTGGCTCGGTCGCAGAGTTCTTTGCAGGTGCGGATCACCGTCTGGTAATCGCAGCGTTCGTAAGACTCGGCGATCGACTCGTGCGCGGCGGCCGCAAAGAGGAACAAGCCGCCGTCGGCCGGATACGTCTCGCACAGCGACTTGCCGCCGAGAAACTTGGCGGTGCGCGAGGCGATGTTCACGACGCCGCCGACGAGCTGCTTGTTGGCTTTGTCCACAAACTCGTCGAGACTGAGATCAAGGTCATCCAACCGCGGGCCGAGCTTCGAGGCGTAGTAGTACCGCAGATACGCCGGGTCGAGATACTTCAGGTACGTCGCGGCTTGCACGAACGTCCCTTTGGACTTCGACATCTTCTCGCCGCCGACCGTCAGGAAACCATGAATGTGGACCTTCGTCGGCAGTTTGCAGTCGGACGCTTTCAGCATCGCCGGCCAGAACAGTGTGTGAAAGTAAGTGATGTCCTTGCCGATGAAGTGATGGATTTCGCAATTGGCATCGCGGTGCCACCAAGTGGCCCAGTTCTCTCCGCGCCGTTCGCACCACTCCTTGGTCGAAGCCATGTAACCGATCGGAGCGTCGAACCAGACGTACCAATAGTTGCCCGGACTGTCGGGAATCTCGAAGCCAAAGTACGGAGCAGGACGCGACACGTCCCAATCTCGCAGCGGCTCACCGAGGAAATGCCCTTTGAGGTAGTTGGCGACTTCGCTCTGTAAGTGCTCGCCGGATTGCGTCCACTCTTCGAGGAAGCCGTGCAGCTTCTCGATATTGATGAAGAGGTGATTGGCCGACCTGAGTTCTGGGGTCGCACCGGACAGCGTGCTCACGGGATTGACCAAGTCGGCCGGGCTGTGTGTGTGGCCGCACTTGTCGCAACTATCGCCGTACTGATTGGGAGCCTGACATTCTGGATTCGGGCAGGTTCCTTTCACGAATCGATCCGCCAGAAAGGTTCCCTCGACCGGGTCGAACAATTGCGTCACGGGCTGCTCGTTGATGTAGCCACCCCTGCGAAGCTCGCCCCAGAGCCTGTGACAGAGTCCGCGGTTTGCCTCACTGTTCGTGCTGCCGTAGTTGTCGAAGTCGATATCGAAGCCGGCGAAGTCGCGGATGTGCGCGTCGCGCATGTCGGCAATCAACGCCTCTTCGCTCCGTTTCTCCTGCCGAGCACGAATCATGATCGCCGTGCCGTGCGTGTCGTCGGCGCAGAGGAAGACGCACTGATGGCCGCGCAGCTTTTGGAACCGGACCCAAATGTCCGTCTGGATGTATTCGACCAGGTGGCCAATGTGGATGTGCCCGTTCGCGTATGGCAGCGCGGCGGTCACTAAGATTCGACGTTGAGTCATGGAGTCTCCGGGAAAGCGAAGGGGTCGGGAGTCTTTTTCAGGCCGCCGTCATACTTGTTCGTAGACCGTCATCGAATACGGCGGCCTGAAAAAGACTCCCGACCCCGTTCCATTCAATGGGGGCGGATATTAGCCAAGTCACCGATTGATTGGCGAGAACCTCAACCGCCGAACTGTGGTTCGCTCTTTGCGATCGGACGTAACGCGCTGACGATCGACTGCACTCCGCCAAATGTGGGACAGGCGAGCGGGGCGGCGTGGACTACGACTTCTTTCGAGGTTTCGCTTTTGCGGGTGCGGGCGTCATGGAAGCCGCCGGCATTGTGCTCACGACAATCTCCGAGCGTGGGCTGGGTGCGGCCTGATCTTTCAACTCCGCCAGCGGACGTCGGTAATTGTCCATCAAGATCAGCGTGAAGCCTGCCAATCGCTGGCTCATTCCTGGGGCCGGCAGATTGTGGATCACGATTTTTTCCAGCGGATACGCGCCCCCCAGATCAAGCTGCCACCACGGGTTGTCGGAGTCTTTGGTGAGCGATGGGGATTTGTCGTTGCCGTCGTTGGCGAGCGCCGCCGCGCCGCCCCCTTCCGTCGTCGATTGCTCGGCGGTCCCGTAGGCCGCGATGTTGCGTTTGTCAAAGTGCAGCGCTTCCACCTCGGCCAGCGACAACACGCCTTTGCGGGGCAATTCGATGCGAATGAAACGGATCAGTCTGGGCGCGTTGGCGGCCGCCGCCGCGGCTGCCACTGGCTCGTTATTCGAGGACTCGGTTGGCTTGGCCTTGGGAGGCGTCGAAGACTTTGATTTCTTAGCGGTCGAATTCTTCGGCGCGGGAGCGGCCGCTTCCTTGTCGTTGCCGCGTGGCCGAAACACGAACGCCAGGATCAAGGCCAAGACTCCCACACCACTGCCGATCATCCAAATCAGGCGCTTCGAGGGAGGGCGAGCCGTGGGACTCGCGGGGGGTGGCGAAGTCGGACTTGGTGATATTGTCGTGGCGGGTATTGATGGCGGTTCAACTTCGCGGCTCGATTCTTCCTCGAAGTTGCCGAACAAATTCGCCATCGGTTCAAGTTCGGCGGGCGCGGCAATCGCCGCGAATGGATCGGCGATGGGAGCCGCCGCAGGAGCCACAACGATCGGGGAGATCGGTGCGGCAACTGGTGCGGCAACTGGTGCGGCAACTGGAACAGCCACGGGCGCAGCAATCGGAACGGCAACTGGCGCGGCAACTGGAATACCAATCGGAGCAGCCACTGGAGCGGCAACAGGTGCAGCCACTGGGGCTGCAACAGCAGTGGCGATCGGGACCGCAACTGGAACTCCGACTGGCCGCGCGATCGGAGGTGCCGCCGGCTTGGGGGCCGCCGATGCGAGTCGAGATTTCAACTCCGCATCGTAGACCTCTTTGGACTCGGCATTGAGCAGTGTTCTCCGAGCACCCGCGATCTCGGTGAGCAGCTTCTGAGATGCCTGCCTCTGCGGCCCCGCAGCCACCGAGTGCAGGTACGTCGATTGCCGACTCGCCGCCGAGTCGATCACGGACGCATTCGACTCGAACGCCGCGATCCCCAGCAGGCGATAGTGATTCGGCGGCTGCTCCTGCGGTGGAATGCCGAGCCAAAGGTAGTAGGGATCAAAGTCAGCGCTCATGGATTTCTCGGAAGGATTTTCGATGGAGCCCCAGTTCGTGTCAGCCAAACAATTTTTCAAAGCCAGCGCTCAGGTCGTCCTCATCGTCGAACGCGGACGATTCGTTGGTATCCGGTTCGATCGAGAGGAAGGGATCGTCGTCTGTGGCCGCCACCTCGGCCGTCTCTTCGGATTCATCCACAGCCGACAATTCCACGACGGCTTCAGCAGGAGCGGGAGCGGTGACTGGGACTGAGACCGGGGCGGGAGTGGGAGCCGCAGCGGGCTCTTCGTTGGTGACGGAGAGAAAGTCAAACGGGTTGTCGAACGGATTTTCCGACGGCTCAGCCACGGCAAACGTGAACGGTGCTGGTTCGGGCTCAGGTGGTGCTTTCGCCGCGATCGGTGCCGAAATCACGGCAGCGGCAGTCGGTGCAGCCGCGATCGGAGCAGCAGCCTTGGGAGTCGCGACGACCGGCGTAACGATGGGAGCCGCGGGTTGAGTTGCGGGAGCGGCGACTGCGACCGGAGCGGCTGGCTGTGGGACGGACGCATCCGTCAGTCCTTCGTCCAGGCGACGCTTCCAGATTTCAAAGTCGGCATCGTTCAAGCCAGCCGCGCGGTCGATGACGAGGTTCGCGTCGCGGCCGATGGTCGGCAGATTGGCTTTCACGGTCAGCCGGCCATTGCGGGCGTACTTAAACGTGACGGCGACCGGTGTCTGAGCCGGCAAGCCGGCCGGCAAGCCTTGCACCGTGCAACGGCCGATGGGAGTCGAGTTATTCCCGGTATCATCCCCGCCTTCGATGACGTCGATGCGCACGCTGGACTGTCCGTCGCGGCTGAGCGGAAAGGTCTTCGTCACCGCGACCGGCAGCGGCATATTGGCTCGAATCATCCGGCTGCGGCGCGGACGGCCCGTGTCCTTTTCGATTCCCAGGACTCCCAAGTCATGCGAGCTGACGTTGGTCAGCGAGATCCCTTTCAGCCGCACCGCCCCTTGCTTCAGCAGCAGCCCGGCATACACGGCCGCTCCGTGAGCGACCGCTTCATCCGGCGACAACGAACGATCGGGAATGAGTTCGCATTCTTTCTCCAGCAACCGGATGACGGCCGGCATGCGTGTGGACCCTCCGACCAACAGCAGTCGCGTCACATTGAGATCGGTCGGTTCATTCCCAGCTTCATTGCGAGCGAGAGCCGCCTCGGCATCGCGGATCACTTTGCGGACGGTCAACAGCGTGCGGTCGAGCAAATCGGCGGTCAGTTCCTCGAACTTCGCGCGCGTGACCGAGATCCGCGCTCGCTGGCTATTCATGCTGACGAACACAGACATCTCTTCGCGCGCTGACAGGGCGTGTTTCGCTTCAATCGCTCGATGCAAGAGCGCCTCAGCACTGGCGGGATCTTGTCGCGGATCAGTGCCGCACTGCTTTTGGAATTCCTCGGCGAGATAGTCCATCAACCGCTGATCCCAATCGGCTCCTCCGAGATACACATCGCCGCCGGTGGCCAGCGCCCGATACTTGGTGCCGTTGATCTCCATCAGCGTGACGTCAAACGTGCCTCCGCCGAGGTCGTAGATCAACACGACTTCGCGCTGCGCCGCGGCTCCCTCGCGGTTGATGAAGCCTTGTTGAATTCCGTAACAGATCGCGGCGGCGGTCGGCTCGTTGATGATGTCGAGCACGTCGATCCCCGCCAGCCGGCCGGCATCCATCGTGGCCTTGCGGCACGGCTCGTTGAAAAACGCCGGCACGGTGATGACCGCTTTCTTGATCGGGCCGAGTTGCAACTCCGCATCCATCCGCAGCTTTCGCAGCACGACCGCCTGCAACACTTCGGGCGGGAGCTGCTCGCCCCGCAACGTCTTGCTGAAGACGGACTCTCCCATGTCCCGCTTCATGAACCGTGCGACGCGTTGCGGTTCGAACTCGGCGGCGTTCACCGCCTCTTTGCCGACGATGCAGCCGCTCTTGTCGAGAAACACGACGCTGGGAGTAATCAAATCTCCCTCGGCATTCCGCACCGTCACCGGCCGGCCGTCGTCATCCAAAAAGGCAACGGCGGAAAACGTCGTCCCCAGATCAATCCCGACCGCCCGTTCCGATGTCATCGCAGATCTCACAGTTGCCCGTCCCAGAAGCGCCGTCCGCCCAACTCAGCATGACACGTCGGTTTTCAGACTTCCAGAGTCAGGGCGGATTGAAGCTTCTTTGGTCACCCAGATCGCTCGCCGTGTTTGAACCGTGAATTCTGGGTCGTGGGTGAGTTATCATCCCGTCGCCCATCAACCACCCCCTTCAGTGACATTTCCATGATGATGCGGAATCACGTCCTCTGCCTCGCCTCACTCACATTCGGTCTGCTGCCCGGCATTGCCTGGCCGGTTGACGAACCCACGGGCATCGAGTTTTTCGAGAAGAAGATCCGACCAGCCCTCGTCCAGCATTGCTACGAATGCCACTCGGCCGAATCCAAGGCCGTGAAGGGAGGGCTGCTGCTCGACAGCCGCGATGGCTGGAAACGAGGCGGCGATTCGGGACCGGCACTGCTGCCGAGCAAACCCAACGACAGTCTGCTCATCAAGGCATTGAAACACGAAGACGGCATGGAGATGCCCCCCAAAGGTAAGCTGCCGGACGAAGTTATCGCCGACTTTGTGAAGTGGATCGAGCAAGGTGCTCCCGACCCGCGCACCGCACCGGCGAAGGCGCTCGCTCGGCGCGAGATCGACATTGCTGCCGGCCAACAGTTCTGGTGCTTCCGGCCGATCGCACAGCCGGCGATCCCAGCCGTGAAGGATAAGGCGTGGTCGCGGGCTGATATCGACCGATTCATTCTCGCGAAGCAAGAGTCCGTCGGCATCCGACCGATCGGCGATGCGGACAGTGCGACGTGGCTGCGGCGCGTCACCTTCGACTTGATCGGCCTGCCGCCGACTCCGGCCGAGATCGACGAGTTCGTCACCGATCATTCGCCGGACGCGCGCGAGCAAGTCGTCGATCGACTGCTGGCCTCGCCGCACTTCGGCGAGCGTTGGGGACGGCATTGGCTCGACATCGCGCGCTTCGCGGAATCGTCAGGCGGCGGGCGATCCATGATCCTGGCCGAAGCCTGGCGGTATCGCGATTACGTGATCCGTTCGTTCAATGACGACAAGCCGTTTGACCGATTCCTGCTGGAACAACTGGCCGGTGACTTGCTGCCGTTTGATTCGCCTCGCCAGCAAGAGGAACTCCTCGTGGCGACCGCTTTGCTGGCGCTCGGCCCCACGAACTACGAAGAGCAGGACAAGCAGGCTCTCGAATTCGATGTCGTGGACGAGCAGATCGACACGCTGGGCAAGGCGGTGCTCGGCATGACCATCGGTTGTGCGAGATGCCATGACCACAAGTTCGATCCGATCCCGCAGCGCGATTACTACGCTCTGGCCGGAATCTTCCGCAGTACGCACCTGCTGGATCACGACAACGTCTCGAAGTGGATCGAACGCCCGCTGCCGATGTCGGCCGAACTGGCGGCTTCGGTCAAACAACACGAGCTGGCAGTCGCAGACCTCAAGAAACAGATCGACGCCGCCAAGGCGGAAGAAAAACGGCTGGCATCGGCGAGCAAAAAAAACGCCGCAGACGATGACGACGACATACCCGGTACTCCGCGCGGGCCGATTGAACTCAAGTCGTTCGCCGGCATCCTGCTGGATGATTCGGATGCGAAGAAGGTGGGGGACTGGACGAACTCGCAATTCAGCAAGCACTACATCGGCGACGGCTACGCGCACGACGGCAACAAAGACAAAGGCCAAAAGACGCTGACGTTCAGCCCGACGGTCCCGAAGGCCGGCATCTATGAAGTCCGCCTGGCCTACAACGCTGGCGACAGTCGCGCGACCAACGTGCCGATCGAGATTCTGGATCTCGACGGCGAGCACGAACTCAAGATCAACCAGCGCACGCCGCCTCCCATCGACCATCGCTTCGTGTCGCTGGGCAAATATCGCTTCGACGAGTCGGGCCAGTGGTACGTTCTCATCAGCAACGAAGGAACCGACGGCCACGTCATTGTCGATGCTCTGCAACTGCTGCCGGCCGAAAGCCGAGAGCCGAAAGCCGAAAGCCGCCAACCCAAGCCGGTCGCGGCGAAATCGGCTCCCGTGAAATCGGCCGACCTCAAAGAACTCGAAAAGCAACTCAAGGAACTCAACGATCGCGCCCCGTATCGCCCGATGGCGATGTCGCTCGAAGAGGCCAAGCAGATCGAAGAGACCCAAATCCGTATCCGCGGCAACGTCCACTCGAAGGGAGACAAAGTCCCGCGCGGGTTCTTGCAAGTCGCCAGCTACGGCTCGCCAGCGCTGCCCCCGGCCAAAGAAAGCGGCCGCCGCGAACTGGCCGCGTGGATGACCAGTTCCACCAACCCGCTGACCGCCCGCGTGCTGGCCAATCGAGTCTGGCATCACCTGTTCGGCGTCGGTCTGGTCCGCACCGTGGACAATTTTGGCTCGACCGGCGAAACGCCGTCGCATCCGGAGTTGCTGGATCATCTCGCCACGCGATTGATGAGCGACGGCTGGTCCGTGAAGTCGCTGGTCCGCGAGATCGTGCTGTCGCGGACGTATGGGCTGGCGAGTCAAACGGAGATCTCAGAACTCAAATCTCAAATTTCAAATTTCAAATCTCAAATCTCAGCCGACCCGGAAAACCGTCTGCTCTGGCGACAGAACCGCCGCCGGCATTCGGCCGAGGCGATTCGCGATGCGATGCTGCTGACCAGCGATTCGCTCGAGCGCACGATGTTCGGCCGCACGCTGCGCAATCCCAAACAAGACGGACCGAACGCCAACATCGGCGAGATGACCTACGTCTTCGACGAAACGCGTCGCAGCGTTTACACGCCCATCTTGCGGAATCGCTTGCTGGAACTCTTCGAGGCGTTCGATTTCGCCGACCCAAATCTCTCCATCGGCCGCCGCAACATCACGACCGTGCCGACGCAAGCGCTGTATCTGATGAACTCGCCGTTCGTCATGGACCAATCCCGTGACGCCGCCCGTGAATTGCTCTCGCAATCCGATCTGACCGACGAACAGCGCGTCATCGCCGCTTATCGCACCACCGTCGGCCGCGAACCGACTCCGCGCGAACGCAGCCTCGCGCTGCGAGTCATCTCGCCTAGCGCGGAGAACACGACTCCCAGCCCGATCGCCTGGGAACGGCTCTTCCAGGCGCTCTTCGCCAGCGTTGACTTTCGGTTTCTCGATTGAGAAGGGTACTTCGCACACGGATGCGAGGGGCACACACGGATCAACGCATCGTTCGCCCCGCCTCCATCCGTGTGCGCCTCTCGCATCCGTGTGCGAAGCGCATTGTGTTCGACTCTGCAAAAGCAGCGACCACGCGGATGGCAAAGCCGGAGCACGGATGAAGTGGGAGCGGCCTGCCTGTCATCCTCGGCGGATCTTTGAACCTTTGAAGTGGATCTGAATCCGGTAGATGACCTTCGTCCGCGAATGGATCAATCCGGTTTCGAGATCGACACGATCGGGGACTTCGCGGATGTGCTTATCGACGACGGCGTGGAAGCCTCGTTCGGAGAATAGGTCGATCAGCATCGCGATTGCCATCGGGTCTTCAAAGATCGGGTCTTCGGAATTCACATGCGCGCGTCCCGACAACGCATGGCGTTGGATGATCGGGATGAACTTGGTCTTGATGAGTCCCACGACACGTTTCAGTAGCTCGGTGTGATCCAGTTCATAGCCGTCGAGCCGTCGCACTAATTCTTGCCGGGCGTGCAATGTAATTTCGTCGGCCAGCGGCAAGGTTCGCAGCCGCTCGAAGGTGCGCGGGTCCAACTCCAGCGAGCTTTGATACTGCAACTCTTTGAGGATGTTCTCCTCAACCTCGTGGATGGGGCCTTCGGCGTTGACGAAGTGGTAGTGATAAAGCTGCTTCAGCGAGGTCAGGGCGTCCCACGTTTGCTCCTTGAAGACGCGATACCGGCGGCGGACGGTTTCTTCGGACATGTCCGTCGTTCGTTGCTCGATGAGCTTGCCGACACCGGTCTCCGTCACCTTGCGGTTGTGCTCGGTGATCTCACGGCCGCGATTGAGCTGACGGGCGATGCTGGTGTCCTCGCTGACGAACAGCACCATCGCGTGAATCGTCGGGCGGCGGAAATGAATCGCCAGCGGCGTGTTGGCGTACTCGTTATGAAGCTGGTTGATGTTGTCGACCAGCAGCTTGAGGCATTCGACCTGCACCTGAGTTCGCGGAAACCCATCCAGCACCACGCCGTCGCGAAACTCTGGTTCGAGTAATTTGCGGAGCAGCAACCCGATGACCTCTTTGTCACCGACCATCGCCCCTTGCGCTTTGATCTTCTCGGCGGCGGGTGTGGTGAGCAGGTCGCTGATCACAATCGGCGGGCAGGTCAGCCCGCGCGCCGCCATGATGAACCGGGTATGCGTCCCCTTGCCGGCTCCCGGCGCTCCCCCCAGCAAAATGATCTCTTTCGGAAATCGCAGGTTCTCGTACCCGACGTCCTCTTCCAAGTCTTCCCAGATCGGTTTGAAGATGACGCGGACGTCTTTGACTTCCAGATCGACAAGTGGCTGGCCGGGCGCTGGTGTGGGCATGGTGCTGGCTTGCCTCAATGAAGGACGTGAATACTGGCGAAGGGGTCGGGACTGCGACCGAGTTGTTTTAACGGCAGACAGAGTGACATTACAGTTTGCGCGTCAGTTATCACGCGACTGGCAAATTCTTCAATCTGGCATGTCTGAAGCCCGACCCCTTGTGGGTCGGATGATTTTGAAACGGCGACATTTTCACAGAAACATCGAATCGTCCGACCCACAAGGGGTCGGACTACAGTTTGCCTAACACGATGAATGAGCCAGCCGCATCTGTTGTCAGCCGACTGCTCCTTACCCAAGAAGGGATGCCCTCATGACGGTTCACCGGAATTCGACGTTTCTCGCATCATTTCTGGCCCTCGTTCTTGGGACTGGATTCGCATCGGCGGTCGACCCGGCCAAAACGGCGGACGAGCGAATTGCCAAAGTGAAAGCGGATCTGAAGAGCGCCGATGTTGCCGTCCGGCAGTCTGCGATCGGATCGCTCATCCATTCGGACATCTCGCCGAAAATGCTGGCCGAGATGCGTGCCGCGCTCGATGACCGCGACGGAGCGGTCCGCTCCACGGCCGCCACGGCCGTCGGCAATCTGGGGGCTGAAGCTGTGCCAGCCGTTCCGCAACTCATCGCGCAGCTCAAAAGCGATGCTCACAAAGAGGCACGCGAAACCGCCGCGCGTGCTCTGGGCCGAATTGGGAAAGCCACGCCAGCAGAAAAGCGACTCGTCGCTCCGCTGCGTGCCGCAACTCAGGAAGACGCCGATCCGGTCACGCGCGTCGTCGCGCATGGAGCGTTGGCGATGCTGGATGTCGAATTAGAAAAACAGATCGGCGCACTCCGAAAGTATCTGCACGACGAGGAAGCATTGGTGCGCATGAAAGCCTCGCACGCACTGGGCATGATTGGCCTGCCCGCCAAAGCGGCGGCTCTGGAAATCGTCGAGGTGCTCAAGCGGGAGACCGACCATCATCGCATCGGTTATGTGGCTCGCGCGCTAGGCAACACGGGCGATCCCGCATCGCTCCCGGCACTGCAAGCGGCGCTGGAAAAGGAAACCGATCCCGGCGCTCAAGGCGAAATGCGTGGAGCTATCAGCCGCCTGAAAGCGCTGGCTGCGGAGAAGGCCAAGCCGTAGAGGCGATCCGAATTGTTTCAGCACCGAAGATGCGTGACTTTGTTTCAGCACCGAAGGTGCGTGACTCGATAGCCCAGGCCAACGGCCTGGGTTTGCGAACCAAGACGACCCTCAGCCCCAACGGGGCGGAACTCTAGCTCCTGAAATCGAGTCACGCCCCGTTGAGGCTGAAGAATCGTTATCAAACCGTTACCCCAGGCCGTTGGCCTGTCATTTATACACAACGCGATCAGTCTTTCGGACCGAAGGCGAGCCAGGCGGTGGCAAAGTCGGTCATTCTGCGGAGGCCGATCCAAAGGGGTTGGGGGCCGGGTGGAGTTTCGGTGGCTCGGTTGTTGTAGCCGCCCAGTTGAG